>DAOSWV010000015.1 GCA_035380125.1 Oscillospiraceae bacterium | reverse complement strand
CGAAAAAGCCGCTTTCATCGGTTTCAGTGTTGTGCTCAAACTTGCCGCCGAGTAATTCACACAGGACAAAGACCTTACAGATGCTGTAGATATAGCGCGGGGCATTATGCCGGTTGCGGTCCTGCAGGGCAATCACGCGGGTGGGCCGGACATCGACGCCGGCTTCTTCTTTTGCCTCCTTGACGGTATTGGAATAGACCGACTCGGTCACATCCACCCAACCGCCGGGCAGCGACCATCTGCCGCCTTCTTTGACCAGCAAAATTTTATTGTCCTTGAAAATCGCGGCGCGGGTGTCCAGTTTCGGGGTCTGATAACCCTTTTCACCACAGAACAGGCCTTCGACGGTGTCTTTCGTGATGTCTGTTTTGCAGGAAACCATCTCCGCGGCAATCTCGCGGATGCGCTCGAAGCGCTCTTTATCGAATTTATTTTCGGTATATGCAAGCCCGTTCTGCGCCAATGCCTGTAATTCAACCGCCCAATGCAGCCACGGTTCATAGTTGTCCATTTTATCGTTCTCCAGAAAAAACACCGCTTTCACATTGATTCGGCGCGGTTTAAACCGCACTTTAATAGTTATTATATCATGATTGTAAAAATACGACAACGAAAATATGTCTGGCTTTTGCCCGTGACTTAGTGGGAAAAAGATAAAACAACAATCATTAATACCTCCGAGAGATGGCTGGTTTAACAATTTACATTAAAATCCGATAAAATTTTTAAAAACTATTTAAAATTATTACGGAAATGTGATATAGTATATGTAAGATATGGGTTTGTTCTTGAAGTAAAAAAGGGAAAATTTATAGACGAACAAAGATTTTGATTGAATGGCTCAATTCGGATTTTTTATTGTTTTGACAGGAAGGATGAGATACCAATGAAAATTTTAATTATTTGCAACTCGACTGTCGAAATCTCTGCTATCAGCGCAATATTAAGTGAATATGATATTTTAACTGCGGGCGATGGACTGGAGGCCATGCAGATGCTCGGAAAGAATCCCGATATCGAATTGGTGATTTTTGATTTGCAGATGCAGAATACAGATTACCTTCAAGTCTTTGATAACTTTCAGAGCCAAAAACAATATCAAAATTTAAAAATTATTGCGCTTTCGGATTCGGATGCTGCAGAGGATGAAATTAATTGCCTGAAGCTCGGGGTGGATGATTACATTCGTAAAAGCACACAGATGCAGTCTTTGAAATATCGAGTGAAATTACAGTCGGAGATTTTGCAGCGCCAAAAAGAGATGGAGAGAAAAGAAAATAATCTGAAAACAATCATGGAATCCGTATTTCAACAGGCGCCGATCGGTATTACAATTTCCCATAACAGCGAGTTCTCTGATGTGATGGGAGATAATTGGATCCATATTAATGCGGAATTCGAGCGGATTTGCGGGCGTAAAAGCGAGGAGCTTTTGAAACAGGGATGGGCGAAAATCACGCATCCCGACGACGTGGAAGAAGATTTGAGACAATTCAAAAAACTGCAGGCCGGAGAGATCAAGTCGTATTCCATGGATAAACGTTACATAAAACCGGACGGATCTGTCGTCTGGGTGAATATCATTGTATCTGCACTCGATATTAAAAACGAGAATCAATATAATCATATCTGCTTAGTAAAGGATATTACCGAACAAAAAAAGATGTTTTCTCAAATCGAATTCGATCAAACAGCATTTCGAACCTTCATTGACTCCAGCCAGGATTTTATTTTTTTGAAGGATGAGAATTTTAATCATATTTTTCTCAACGAGAAATTAGCTGATTATTTTAAAGTAAAAAGAAACGAGATCGTCGGGAAATCCGATTACGAATTTATGGATATCGAATCGGCAAACCAATGCCGAATAAGCGATCAGAAAGTGATTGACGAGAAAAAAACCATCATCAGCATTGAAAAAGTGGGAGATCGGGTTTTTGAAACCCGTAAATTTCCCGTGCCGATCAACGAAAATAAAATATGGGTTGGCGCATATATCAGAGATATCACAAGCGATTATTATCAGCAAGAGATTATCGATAAAATTTCCGAGACCAATAAAATCATTGCGTTGTGCATGATGAAATCGTTTGCCGACATGCAGGAACAACTTGATTATGCGCTTCTGGAGGCGCTAAAACTGACGGGAAGCCAATATGGGTATATCTATCTGTATGATGAGGAGAAAAAAGAATTCTCACTGAACTCGTGGACCATCGGCGTGATGGCCGATTGTGCCGTTATGGAAAAACAAACGAAGTATCAATTGAATTCAACGGGTTTTTGGGGTGAAGTTGTCCGGCAAAGAAAACCGATCATCGTCAATGATTTTACGGTGCCGGATCCCTTGAAAAAAGGATATCCAAAGGGGCATGTTCAAATCAAGAAATACATGTCGATTCCGATATTTGAAAACAAAAAAATTGTGGCTGTGATCGGATTTGCCAATAAAGAAACAGATTACACGGACAATGATGTTTATGCGATGACTGTTTTGATGAGCGGCGTCTGGATTGCCGTGCGAAAACGGGAAAAAGAAAAAGAAACCGAAATGCTGTTGGAGCGGACACAGGCTATGATAGAAAATCACGAGGCCGTGATGTATTTGCTTGAACCGGAAACAGGTCAGATCATCGAGGCAAATAATGCAGCCGAAAAATTTTTCGGATATTCCAAAGAAGAATTATTAAGCATGAAAATTTGGGATATCAATATTCTCAGTGAGAAAAAAGTACGCGAACTCCTTTTGAAAATTTTCAACAGAGAAAAAAATCAGTTTACAGTGCCTCATCGACTTAAAAACGGTGAGATCAGAATGGTGGATGTTTTCAGCACTGCGATTGAATATAGAAACAGGAGAGTTTTATTTTCCATTGCTTTTGATGTAACCGAACGGGAGATGATGACAAAACAAAATGAATTTTTGGTCTATCATGATCATCTTACGGGGATTTATAACAGGAGATTTTTCGACGAAGAATTCGAGAAACGGGCTGAGGATATTGAGGATCATTATCCGATCGGTATTATCTGGGGCGATATGAACGGATTTAAGCTGTATAATGATTCTTTCGGGCATCTTGAAGGCGATAAGGCTTTAAAAAATATCGCCGAGAAAATTCAAAAGCTTGTTCGTAATCAGGATGTTTTTGCCCGCGTAGGCGGAGATGAGTTTGCAATTCTGGTCTCAAACACCGACGAGAGAGCAATCAGAGCGTATTTGAACGAAATTGAGCAAAAAGTCAATACCAGCGACAACAATTCTTTGACAATCTCTTTCGGATACGGCATTCAGCGAAAAGAAGACGATACCAAGGATGCGCTTATCAAAGAAGCAGAGGCATTCATGTATAACCGGAAGTATTACAGCAGTAAAAGCACCAGAAGCAATGCGGTTAAGGTGATTATGGAGACGTTGTTTGCAAAAAGCGAACGGGAAAAACAACACTCGGATCGGGTCGGCAGAATCAGTGAGGCAATCGCTAAAAGAATGAACTTGGATCAGCGGACAATTGATAAAATCCGGGTCGCGGGATTTTTGCATGATATCGGCAAGATCGGAATTGACGAGCGGATTTTAAATAAGATCGGTATTTTGACCCGAAATGAATGGGAAGTTATGAAATTGCATCCGGCAAAGGGCGCCGGGATTTTAGAAAATACAATTGAGTTTCAAGACATTGACGACGTTGTGCTTTCACATCACGAGCGCTTTGACGGGTCGGGGTATCCAAGCGGATTAAAGGGCTATGAGATCCCGCAGGCTTCAAGAATTATTGCGGTTGCCGATGCCTATGATGCGATGACAAACGACAGAAGTTATCGGAATAAGATAGACCACGAAGCAGCCCTAGAAGAATTAAAACGTTGCGCCGGAACATTTTTTGATCCGGAAATCGTTCAGGCTTTTGTCGGAATGTCACTTCCTGAAATTATGCACTTGGAGGATGGGGAATCGCCGGTTTCATAAACCAAAAGGGGCGCTTGAGGCGCCCCTTTTGTATTGCTTGAATTATTATATTCATTTTGCGGCAAACGGGATAATATATTCGAGGGCGTTTAAAACCATATGACCGATGTTTTCAAGCAGGCGGATTTCGGCGTGGGGAAGCAGGTTTCCCAGCCGTTTTGCGGCGGCGGGGGCGTCGACCATAACGTCGAGTTTGCCTGCAACGAATAAAACCGGCATGGTGAGCCGTTTGAGCTGTTCGTCCGAAAAGGCGGGCAGTTCTTCTGTGATCGGGTAATATCCGGCACCGATCAGGTTGATGAACTCCAAGACCTCTTTCGGCAGTTCGATACCCTGTGAGATTGAAGAATCTATGGTAAGATCTTCGTTTTGTTGAGCGGACTGTTTTGCTTTTTCGAGTATTTTATCATTTTGATGTGACAATCCCGACGGGGCGATGATAATCAATTTTGATACATATTCCGGGTATTTAACGGCGAATTTCAAAGCCATCCAGCTGCCCAGCGAATTACCCATAACAACCGCTTGCTTGATTGAGAGCGCATCGAAAACCGCTTTCAGCCAATCGGCATAATCGTCCGACCTGAGATTAAGGCGATTTTCCTCGGTGTTTCCGGCTTCGCCGGGGATGTCGGCGGCAAACACATGGAATTGAGCCGACAGCGCCATGATTTCGGAAAACCAGAATGCGCTGTTGCTGCATGAACCGTGCAGGAGAATCAACGGCGGGTTTTCGGGACTGCCGCATTCGAGCAGAAACGTCTTTGCAAACGGCGTGTCAACATACCGCTGCCTGAACGGGAATGCGGATAAGATTTGATTATAACGGGTACGAATGGCGTTTTTGCTTTCTTCGGATTTAAATACTCGGACGGATGACATATTGTTCACTCCTTTATTCGGGATTTCGTGTCAATTCGGCGATCGAGGCGATCACGGCTTCGGTAAATTCGATACCGCCCCAAAGGGATATGCGGAGTTTGTTTTGATCGGGGATATACTGGGCGTGCATGGAGCAGCGCCCGTATTCCGGAGGCTTGGAATGCAGTGCGCCGTTGAGCAGATTGGAGATGCGGGTGGCCTCGTCTTCTGTGCATTCCATATCGACGACCGCCGAGACCTCGACGCGGGTTTCGGATGGTTCTCTTTTTTCTTCGTTTGGGCGGTTCTGCTCTAAAAAGACGCTCAAATCGTGGCCGGTCACACGCCAGCTTTTACCGATCTTATTGGCGCCCAGCTTACCCTCGCGGATGTAACGCTGAATGGTCTTGGGGTGGATGGAGAGCAGCTCCGAGATTTTTTCAACGGTGTAATAGATTTCAGACATTTTTAACACTCCTTAAAATGACCTATAAAGGCATTATAGGTAATAATAAGGAATATGTCAAGGGGATTATGAAAAATTTCTCAAGCTTTCCGAAATCATATAAAAACAACCAATCGGAGACAATAACGCGGGGAGGTGTTTATTTTGGTATCACACAAATCGGTTATCACATTCGGCATGGTTGCAATTCCGATCGCGATGTTCACGGCCACACAGGACAACGACATCCATTTCAACCAGCTGCACAAAGAAGACAATAGCCGCATCCGGTATAAAAAGACCTGCGCACACTGCGGAAAAGAGCTGGCTTCGGAGGATATCGTGAAGGGATTTGAATACGACAGGGACAAATACGTCGTTGTCACCGACGAGGAGATCGAGAAGGTCAAAACCGAGAAGGAAAAATCCATTCAAATTCTGCATTTTGCGCAATTGAATCAAATATCGCCGGTTTATTACGAAAAGACTTATCAGGCGGCACCCGAAGCGGGCGGCGAAAAGGCCTTCGAACTGCTGCGTTCGGCGCTGATGGCGGAACAGAAGATCGCCATCGGCAAGACCGTGATCGGCACCAAGGACACGCTGATGGCGATTATCGCACGCGAAGACGGGATGTTGATTTCGACGATGTTTTATGCCGACGAGATCAAGGAACTGCAGAAACAATATAAAAAGACCGAGGTTTCGGAGCCGGAGTTAAATATGGCGAAATTGTTAATCAATTCGATGGATACGCCGTTCGATCCGTCGAAATATCAGGATGAATATCAGGAAAAACTGCGCGCTCTGATCGAGACCAAGATCTCGGGCAAAGAGGTCGTCGCGGCAGAGGCCGACAACGCCGTCAAGGTCATCGACCTGATGGAGGCGTTGAAACAGAGCGTTGAAAAAGTGCAAAAAGATAAGGAGCCTGCATAACGGTGCCGGGACTTGACGTTTATCGGCAAAAACGGAATTTTGAACGGACCGGAGAGCCGGAGGGTGAAACAATGGTGCGGCAGGAACAGCTCTCGTTCGCCGTTCAGCATCATCTGGCCAGCCGGGATCATTATGACCTGCGGCTTGAACACAACGGGGTATTGCTGAGCTGGGCGCTGCCGAAAGGACCGTCTTTTGACAGCCGGGACAAACGGCTGGCCGTGAAGGTAGAGGATCACCCACTCGATTATAAAAATTTTGAGGGCACGATTCCAAAAGGTGAATACGGCGGAGGCACGGTTTTGCTTTGGGACGAGGGGATTTGGGAACCCCGGAGTGATGTTGATGAGGGATTGGAAAAAGGGTCGTTGAAATTTGACCTGAAAGGCCGGCGGCTCAAAGGCGGATGGGCATTGGTGCGGCTGAAAGGCAATGCAGACGAGACCGGCGACAACTGGCTTCTGATCAAGGAAAAGGATGAATATACGCAAGAGAGCGACGGAATTTCGGAATTTGTCACAAGTGTGAGAACCGGGCGTACTGTGACCGAGATCGAGACGGGGCAGGACGAAAAGAACGCGAAAAACCCTTTTGACATGCTCGAAGTGCAGCTTGTGAAACTCACGGACAAAATTCCGTCGGGAGACAACTGGCTTTTTGAACTGAAATATGACGGCTACCGGATTGTCGCGTTTATTGAAGGCAACACCGTGCGGCTGATGACCCGCAACGGGAAAGATTATGCCGACAAATTTAAAAGTATCATTGCGCCGCTGGCTGACCTTGCGGCAGGCAGGACGATGGTGTTGGACGGTGAGATGGCGGTGCTCGATGCGGCGGGCAAAACCGATTTTCAGGCGTTGCAGAATTATATCAGAAGCCCCGCAGGCAAGGCGCTGACCTATATTGTCTTTGATTTGCTTGCTTTAGACGGCAGAGATTTACGAAACCAGCCCTTGATTGAGCGAAAAGAAAAATTGGAAATATTGATGCAGGATGCCCCAAGCAATTTGCATTACAGCCGACACGTCAGGGGCAACGGCGAAGCGGGATTTACCGCGGCTTGCGCGGCGGGTATGGAGGGAATCGTCGGTAAGAAGGCCGATTCGATTTACAGCGGAACCCGGAACGGCGACTGGGTCAAATGCAAGTGCGAGCGGCGGCAGGAATTCGTGATCGGCGGTTATGTGCGCACCGAAAAGAAAACCGAGGGCGTTAGTTCGCTGCTGCTGGGCGTGTATGAAGGCGATAAACTGGTTTTTGCAGGGCGGGCCGGAACAGGATTGAGTGAGGCGGATTCCCGGCGGCTTGAAAAACAGTTTGAACCGTTAAAGCAAACCGAATCGCCGTTTGAAAGTGAACCTAAGGCTAAGGCGGACGAGACGATTTTTTGGCTCCAACCCGAGCTCGCCGCTGAGATCAAATTTGCCGAATGGACGGCGGACAATCAACTTCGTCAGGCGAGTTTCAAAGGGCTGCGGTCGGATAAAAACCCGAAAGAGATCCGCAGAGAGACGGCAGATAGTGATACAGAACGAGAACTGTCCGGAGAAGAGGAAGACATGGAGACACTGGATAAAGGCGAAATGATGATTGCGGGGGTGAAAGTCACCCATCCCGATAAGGTGATTTATGAAAACCCGAGAATCCCCAAAGAAGAAGTGATTCGATATTACGAGCGGGTCTCGGAACGCATGCTGCCGTATGTTGCAAAACGGATTTTGAGCATCGTGCGCTGCCCCAAAGGGATTGCGCAGACCTGCTTTTACAAAAAGCACCCCGGCTCCGACAGCAAAGGAATTATCCCGGTACCCGTTGTGACAAGCGACGGAGGCACCGAGGCGTTTTTTTATATTGCGGATAAAACCGGGCTTCTCTATGAGGTGCAGATGGGCACGCTGGAGTTTCACACCTGGGGCAGCCGCGCAGAGACGATGGAAAAGCCCGACATCATGGTATTCGATCTTGACCCCGACGAGGGTATGGAACTTGCGGCGGTGCGGCAGGGCGTTCGGGATGTACGTGAGATCCTATCGCAGCTGTCGCTGAATACCTACCTGAAGACCAGCGGCGGCAAGGGGTATCATGTGGTTGTGCCGCTGATGCCGTCAGTTTCGTGGGATGTGTTTTATGATTTCGCAAGGCGTGTGGTCGAAGTGATAGAGCAGAAATGGCCTGACCGCTATACGGGCAATGTGCGCAAGAACCGACGAACCGGCAAAATTTTTATCGACTGGATGCGAAACGGCAGGGGTGCGACAAGCGTGGCCCCGTATTCGCTGCGGGCGCGTGAAGGGGCAAAGGTCTCGATGCCCATCGGTTGGGAGGAACTCGACACGGTTGCACCGGACGGCATTGGAATGAGGGAGGCGCTTACACGGCTTGAAACCGCCGATCCCTGGGACAGGTTTTTTAGGGAACAACAGTTTTTGAAATAGGCGCCATTGCGCGTTAAGATGAATATAATAAAAGCAGGAGATCTGAAAGAAATGGTTAAAACCGCTAAAAAGGCAATTTAAAAAGGAGACTTTTTCGGATGAATCTACATGATATCTAATATTGACAAATTGTGTTTTAGTGCTAAAATATATTGTTATGGCGTTTCTTTTTTAGGAGAAAACGCTGAAAAGCGGCGAAAGAACTCGGTTTGTGTTTAAACACCCGCGCGCAGAACGCTTCGGACGGGGCAAACGGATCGAATGGGGGTATGGGGATGCCTTGGGGCTCTTTTCCTTTGATCGGTATCGTACTCGGTCCGATTTGCGGTTTTTTACAGTATAAGCTCTTGACCAGGCTTATTTTAACCGTAAAAGACGGGAAGAAATCGAGTAGGATGCTGCTGTTGCTTTTTTCAAAACTTGCACTTTATGCGCTGTTTTTGGTGCCTCCGTTCCTGGTTTCCATGCTTGACGGCGTCGTCTGCGGAATTTTGGCGGGTCTGACCATGGTTGGAATGGGCATCTTTCAGGCGCTTCGCAAAGGGGGGGAAGACAATTGAATGTTGAAATCGAACCCGGGACACTGGGTACGCTGCCGATTTTAGGCGGGATTACCATCGACGAGACCATGGCCATGTCGGCCGTCGTGATAGGGATTATGATTCTTTTCGCATTGATTGTCCGAATTTTCGTGATCCCGAGATTCAAGGACAAACCGGGCAATTTTCAGTTGCTGATTGAAGCGTTTGTCACCGGTATGGACGGGATGTCGCGCAACAACCTGGGCGACCGGCTGGGCGTTACTATGGCGCCTTATGCGGCCACGGTCGGTGCGTATATCGTCTTGGGAGGCATTATAGAGTTGTTTGGCCTGCGCTCACCTTGTGCAGACCTCAACGTAACCGCAGCATTGGCGTTGATGTCGTTTTTCCTGATCAACCTCTTCTCGTTCAGGGGCGGCATCAAAAATGCGCTTCACCACTTTAAACCCTTTGCAATTTCCCCCATCATTCTGATCACCGATATCGCAACTCCGATTTCGCTGGCCTGCCGACTTTTCGGCAACATGCTGGCCGGACTGGTGGTCATGGAACTGATTTACAGCGCTATCCCGCTCGTAATTCCTGCGGCACTTTCACTGTATTTCAATCTGTTCCACTCCTTGCTGCAGGCGTTTATCTTTGTGACGCTGACATTAGCTTTCATCCACGAGAGAGCCGAATGACCTTTTCGCGGTTTGAATAAATCCCAATAATCAAAAGAGGTGTATTTTGAATGGAAATGATCGGAGCCGGTATCGCGGTCATCTGCTGCCTCGGCGCAGGTCTCGGTATGGGTATTGCGACGGGGAAAGCCGTCGAGAGCGTCGCCCGACAGCCGGAGGCACTCGGTAAGATTAATCAGGTTTTACTGCTGGGTCTGGCTATGGCTGAATCCACTGCAATTTACGGCTTTGTCATCGCTTTGATGATTTTGCTGAGAAGCTGATCGGGCAAAAAGAGTAAACCCGGAAAGGCATGATTTTAAGATGAATCTGGATCCTATAAAAATCCTCTATCACATCATCAACCTCATAATACTGTTTGTCTTTTTCCGCTTTTTGCTGTTTAAACCCGTGATGAAGTTTATCAACAAGCGTAAGGACAAGGTGAACGCTGAACTCGACGGCGCCGCGAAAGCAGAACAGGAGTCCAAGGCAAAATTGGACCAGTATAATACGTTGCTCTCGCAGGCGGATGAAGACGGCCGTAAGGCCGCCGACCGCATTATTGACGATGCCAAAAAAGAGGTCGAGTCGATGATCGGTGCCGCCAAGACACAAGCCGATGAACTTCTGAAACAGGCGGAGACGAAGAGGGAAGAGGAGATTCGTAAAGCGCGTGAGGGTCTGCAAAAAGAATCCGTCACGCTCGCTGTCGATATCGCCGGACAGATCCTTCAAAAAGAAATGACAGAATCCGAACAAATCGACATGATCAACCGATATGTCGACAAGTTTAATTAGGAGAATAACGGCATGGAGAAATCCGGAATTGTGACCACTGCCGTGAGTATTGATGATAAAACCGCGAAACATATCTATGAGCGCGCGGAGGCCTTTTTACACGAGAGCGGCATCAACTGGAAACGGACGGTGGATCCTTCGATTATCGGGGGATTTGTCGTAAAAGTCGACGAACGTGTGATCAACATGAGCATTGATTCCCAACTGGGGACGATCTCCGGCAAACCTCAAATTAAGGCGCGGGACGGAAAAAGCGCCATGGAGATATCCACGGGGGATCTTATCAAAGGTCTCAAAAAACAATTTCACGGCTTTGATTTTAAACCACAGGTTCGCAGCGTGGGAAAAGTATATTATTCGGGCGACGGGATTATCAAAATCGACGGCCTCCCCGACTGCGAATACGGTGAACTGCTGGCTTTGCCCAACGGCGGCGTTGCCATGGCTTTTAACTTGATGAACGACGAGGGCGTCTGGGCTATTTTGCTGGCGAGTGAAGACGATATCTCGGAGGGCGACGAGGCGCAGACCACCGGTCTGGTCGCAAGCGTGCCCGTCGGGGACAATTTGATCGGGCGCGTAATCGATTCGTTCGGCAATCCGATCGACGATCGCGGCTCCATCGAATATCAGCATGTCCGCCCGCTGGAATCTCCGGCACCCACCATCATTGAGCGCAGCAAGGTCAACAAACCGCTGATGACCGGACTGCTGGCTATTGACTCGATGATTCCGATCGGACGCGGTCAGCGCGAACTGATCATCGGCGACCGCCAAACCGGTAAAACCGCGATTGCGATCGATACGATATTGAACCAGAAGGGCAAAGACGTGATCTGCGTCTATGTCGCCGTCGGCCAGAAGGCCTCGACGGTTGCTCAGCTGGTCAGCACCTTCCAGCAGATGGGCGCCATGGACTATACCGTGGTCGTCTCGGCGACTGCGGGCGACTCGATTTTGATGCAGTACTGCGCACCGTATGCGGGCTGCGCCATCGCCGAGGAATTTATGCGGCAGGGCAAGGACGTTTTGATTGTCTACGACGATCTTTCCAAACACGCCGTCGCTTACCGCACGCTGTCCCTTTTGCTGCACAGACCCCCGGGACGCGAAGCCTACCCCGGTGACGTCTTCTACCTCCATTCCCGGCTGCTGGAACGCGCTTCGAAATTATCCGACGAACTGGGCGGCGGCAGCATGACCGCACTTCCGATCGTCGAGACCATGGAGGGCGACATCTCGGCCTATATTCCGACCAACGTCATCTCCATCACAGACGGACAGATCGTGCTGGAGAGTGAACTGTTCTTCTCGGGCGTGCGTCCCGCAGTCAACGTGGGCCTTTCGGTCTCGCGTGTCGGCGGTTCGGCTCAGACCAAGGCGATGCGCAAGGTGTCGGGTAAACTCCGTCTCGATCTGGCGCAGTACCGTGAACTCGAGGTGTTTTCCCAGTTTTCGAGCGACTTGGATTCCTCGACACAGCAGCAGCTCGCACAGGGCGTCCGCCTGACCGAAGTGCTCAAACAGGAACAGTATCAGCCGCTTTCCATGGAGAATCAGGTAATGCTCCTCTATTCGGTTGAAAATAAGCTGCTCTCCGATATTGCGTTGAATCAGATTGAGGATTTTAAAACGGGATTCTTCCATTTCATGACCACGAAACATCCCGGAATCGGAAATAAAATCGCACAGACCGGTGAATTTACCGATGAAACCGTCGCGGCGCTGAAAAAGGCCGTTGAGGAGTTTAAAAAGGGATTTTTAGCCGGTCGGAAGACCGAGAAGCAACAGCCGTAATAAACGCTCTTTGAAGGGAAGTGACCGACAGTGCAGAGTGTAAGTGATATTAAACGCCATATCAAATCGAATACGCAGATTTACCAGATCACCCGCGCGATGTACCTGATCTCGGTCTCGAAAATGCGCAGAGCAATGGAGCTTTATAAATCCAATGCCGCGCATTTTGTCAAGGTACGTGCGGCCATGAAGGATATTATCCAACATACCGGCGGTATCGAACACCCGTTTTTGCAGCGCGAGATCCTTCCCAACCCCGAAGCCAAACACGCCTATATCGTCATCGCGGGCGACAAGGGAATGGCCGGCGCTTATAACCATAACGTTTTGACTGCGGCGATGGCACATATGAAAGACAATCCCAAAGAACAGTATATCTTTACGGTCGGCCAGATGGCGAGCGAATTTTTCTACAAACGGGGCTGCATGGTCGATATGGAGTTTTTGACCATTGCCCAGAATCCGTCGCTGCGCAACGCCCGTATGGTTACCGACACAATTGTCGATCTTTACCGTCAAAAACTGCTTGACGAGGTCTATATCGTCTATACGAAGATGATCTCGTCGGTCACGCAGGAGCCGAAGATCATTCGTCTGCTGCCGGTGTTATATAACAGTTTCGACGACGTATGCGACAGCTGGTATGAGGGAGAACAGCAAGAATACAATGAGATTCTGTATGAATCATCTCCCCGGCAGGTCATGGATACGCTGGTGCCGCAATATCTGATCGGCATCATTTACGGTGCGCTGGTACAGTCGTATGCCAGTGAACAGATTGCCCGCATGAACGCTATGACCTCCGCGACACACAATGCCGAGGATATGCTCAAAAAACTGCGGCTCGACTATAACCGCGCACGGCAGGCCGCCATCACTCGCGAGATGACTGAAATCATCGGTGGTGTCAATGCGCTGAAAGGTCATTAAATGGTGATTGATATGACAGATTCCAATCAAAAAAATATCGGAAAACTCTCCGCGATTATCGGTTCCGTTTTGGACGTCGATTTTTCGCAGACGAAAATCGTCCCCGAGATTTATAACGCACTGTATACACAGATCGGCGACAGAGTCGTCTGGATGGAGGTTGAACAGCACCTCGGCGGCGGGATTGTGCGCTGTATTGCGCTGCAGGCCTGCGAAGGTCTTCGCCGCGGGCTTGACGTGATCGACACCGGAGCGGCGATTTCGGTCCCGTCCGGAAAGACGGCCCTCGGAAGAGTTATGGACGTTTTAGGACGCCCGGCCGACGGTAAGGGACCCATCCCGACCGATCACCTGCTGCCGATTCACCGAATCCCCCCGAAGTTTTCGGAACAGAATCCGACGACCGAGATTTTCGAGACCGGCCTTAAAGTCATCGATTTGCTTGCACCCTATGCCAAAGGCGGTAAAATCGGCCTGTTCGGAGGCGCGGGCGTCGGTAAGACGGTTCTGATCATGGAATTGATTCACAACATCGCCACCGAACACGGCGGCTATTCGATTTTTACCGGCGTCGGCGAGCGCTCCCGTGAGGGGCAGGAACTGATGCAGGAGATGACCGAATCCGGCGTTCTGGAGAAAACCGCGCTGGTCTTCGGGCAGATGAACGAACCGCCCGGATGCCGTATGCGCGTGGCGCTGACCGGTTTGACCGTCGCCGAATCCCTGCGCGATGAGGCGGGGCAGGAGGGTAAGGGCCGCGACGTTCTGTTGTTTATCGACAACATTTTCCGTTTCATTCAAGCCGGCAGCGAGGTCTCGGCAATGCTGGGACGCATGCCGTCCGCGGTCGGTTATCAGCCCACGTTGGCCAATGAGGTCGGTCTGCTGCAGGAGCGCATCACCTCGACCCAAAACGGTTCGATCACCTCGGTGCAGGCCATCTATGTCCCTGCCGACGACCTGACCGACCCCGCGCCGGCGAGTATTTTCTCGCATCTTGACGCCACGACGGTACTCTCACGTGCCATTTCCGAGCTGGGTATTTACCCGGCTGTCGACCCTCTCGCTTCCACGAGCCGGATTTTGGAACCGCACATCGTCGGAAACGAACATTATGAAGTCGCAAGACGCGTGCAGGAAAATTTACAGCGTTACAAAGAACTGCAGGACATCATCGCGATTCTGGGTATGGAAGAACTGGGCGAAGAGGACCGAAAGACCATCTACCGCGCCCGTAAGATCCAGCGCTTTTTGGCTCAGCCGATGTTTGTCGCAACACAGTATACCGGGCAGGAGGGGCGTTATGTCCCCCTGAAAGACACCATCGCCGGGTTCAAGGCGATTGTGGACGGCGAGGTCGACGATTTGCCCGAGGCCGCGTTCTATATGGTAGGTAATCTCGACGAGGTTCGGCAGACCGCCGAGAAGCTTAAAAAGGAACAGTAATTATGGACGGCGACAAGACCTTTTTGCTTGAAATTATCACGCCGGAGCGTACGTTTTATCACGACCAGACAAAAATGGTGATCGTCCCCGCGATTGACGGGGAACTGGGCGTGCTACATGGGCACGCCCCGATGGTCGCTTCGTTGGCCGTCGGTGAAGTGCGGATTCAAAAGCCGGACGGCTCCTGGCGGACGGCGGCGTGTTCCGACGGGTTTATGCGCGCAGGTCCGGAACACACCTTAATCACCGTACAAACCGCCGAATGGCCCGAAGAGATCGATGTCAACCGCGCCAAAATTCAGCTGATGCACGCCGAGGAACAGTTGCGGCAAAAAGAGAGCATGAGGGAATTCGCCGCCAGTAAAAACAAACTGGCAAGAGCTGTGCTGCGCCTGCGTATCGGCGGCAGAGGCTCGGTTAATCATTGATTCTGTAATATCTATTTTAATTTTGACGGAATGCTGACTTACCCGGATGGGATGTAGAGGCTGACCGTCTATGATTTTTTATAGGAAAACAGATTTTTAAAATCGAAATCGGCCCGGTGCTAATTGCGGGATATAAATTAGGGGTGTATATGGGATTTTGGTTCTTCCTGCTTGCAATGGTTTTGCTGATTCCGCTTCTGATGATCGGATTCGGCAATTATTTTAAAAACCACCCACCGAAAGAGATCAATTGCATTTTCGGTTACCGTACCGCCCGGTCGATGAAAAGCAAGGAGACCTGGGATTTTGCACACCGCCATTCCGGGCGTATCTGGTCGGTCTGCGGTTGGATTTTGCTACCCGTTTCCGCTTCCGCAATGCTGCCGGTATTGGGCAAGGATATAGACACGATCGGCATCGTCGGCGCAGCGGTGAGCATGGCGCAGGTTTTCGTGATGATCATAACGATCATTCCGACCGAAGTCGCTTTGAAAAAGAATTTTGACGAGGACGGACGGCGGATTAATGACGAAAACCGCAAGACCCTATAAAATTTTTCGAAAATACGGAATAACTGTTGACTTCTCATATAAAACCGATATAATGGTTAACCGAGTTAACTGTTACATCGGTTAACTTTTTGGAGGAATCGGATATGGAACAATCGAAGGGAATTCGGCTTTTGCAGGCCTGCGTCGACATTCGGCGGCAGGTCGGACGGGTCTTTGCCGGCGGCAATCTGTCGCAGGGAGAGTTTTTTGTGCTGAAAATGCTCTATGAAAAAGGCAAGAACCAGAAAGAGATCGGATTCATGGGATTTCCGCGGGCATCGTTTTTGTCCGAGCGGCTTGAAATGAAACGCCCGATGATATCGCGCATCCTGAACACGCTGGAGGCACGGGGGTATATCTCGCGCAATATCGACAAATCCAACCGCCGCAGTTTTGAGATTCAGCTGACCGACAGCGGACGGGCGGCATTGGAACAAGCCCAACAGAACATGGTCGGCATCGCCGACCGGCTTGAGACGGAACTCGGCGAAGAGGATATGGAGAAACTGATTTCGCTGCTGTCACGCGCTGCGGATATTTACCGCGGAATGGCAGGGCAGGAATCGGAAGAATCCGGCGACTTCTGAGCATATTAAAATAAATGATCATTATCATGCGTGGAGGAATTTATGCTGAAACTTAAATTGGAGAACATCGTCAAGACCTATAAGAGCGGAGAAATTGTCACTGCGTTAAAAGGCGTATCGCTCGGCTTTCGCGAGAGCGAATTCGTCTCGGTTCTCGGGCCGTCGGGCTGCGGGAAAACCACGCTGCTAAACATAATCGGAGGGTTGGACCGCTATGACAGCGGCGATCTCGTGATCAACGGGATTTCCACCAAAAAGTATAAGGACGGCGACTGGGATGCCTACCGCAATCGCTCAATCGGTTTTGTCTTTCAGACCTACAACCTGATCGGGCATCAGACCGTTTTACAGAATGTCGAGATCGCGCTGACGCTCTCGGGCGTATCGGTCGCCGAACGCAGGCGCAGAGCCAAACAGGCGCTGGCCGACGTGGGGCTTTCCGATCAGATCCGCAAAAAGCCCAATCAGCTCTCCGGCGGACAGATGCAGCGGGTCGCCATTGCCCGCGCGCTGGTCAACGACCCCGACATCGTCCTTGCCGACGAGCCGACCGGCGCACTGGACAGCCACACGAGCGTGCAGATCCTTGAGATTTTAAAGCAGGTTGCAAAGACCCGGCTTGTGATCATGGTCACGCACAATCAGGATCTGGCCGAGAAATATTCCACCCGCATCGTGCGTCTGCTCGACGGCGAAATTCAATCCGACAGCAACCCGGTCACGCAGGCGGAATTCGAACAGGAACCGCCGCGGCCGGAAAAAGAGAAAAAATTTAAAAAGACCGCGATGTCGCTGATTACGGCAACTTCGCTGTCGTTTCGCAACCTGATGACCAAGCGCGGCAGAACGGTTATGACCTCGTTCGCCGGCAGCATCGGCATCATCGGCGTGGCGTTGGTTTTGGCGCTTTCGAACGGGCTTTCGAGTTATATGAGCGACATGCAGTCCGACGCCCTCTCGGGTTTTCCGCTCACGATCACAGCCGGAGAACAGAGCATCGACCTGACGCAGCGGCAAGGGCTGATGATTTCCAACACGGTCGAGTATGAGGAATACCCGGACGACGACGTGTTGTATGCCTATGATAGCGAAGCCAACACCACCAAGCATGAAAATGTGATCACGCAGGAATACCTCGATTACATCGGCGGGCTGGAAGAAGCGCTGCCCGGCACAGTCAACAACATCTCCTACACCCATGCGGTCACGATCAATGTGCTGGCTAAAGGCGAAGATGCCGTCGTCAAATTCAGAACTTCGTATTCGAGCAGCGTGATGGCGCAGCTGAGCGGCAATGTCTACTGGCAGGAACTGCCCGAGAGTGACGATTTTATCCTGTCGCTGTATGACCTGATCGGCGAGGGCAGCCGGATGCCGGAATCAATGAACGAAGTCGTTTTGGTCGTCGATGAATATAACCGCATCAACGCCTCGTTTTTCGAGCAGCTCGGCATGACCGGTGACGCCGGGGAATACAAACTGACGGACTTTATCGGGAAGACGATTTTGAAAGTCATTCCGAATGACGATTTTTACACACAGGCCGGTGACCTGTTCGCCGCTGCGAATCCGAGCGATTACGAGATCCTGTATGACGGGGACAACGGAACCGCGCTGACCATTGTGGGAATTTTACGCGCCAAGCCCGACGCCTCGAGCAGCTATCTTTCGACCGGCATCGCCTACACGACCGCGCTGACCGCCTATGTGGTCGAGGACGCCCAAAACAGCGAAATCGCCATGGCACAGGCCGATTCGGATAAAAACGTTCTGTTGGGTACGACGATTGCCGACGAGAGCGAAAAGGAAGCGGCACTGCTTGCACTCGGTGCAGACACCACGCCGACCGGCATCAACATCTACCCCAAGGACTATTCCAGCAAAGATCAGATCAAGGAGTACCTCGACGCTTACAACGCGGAAAAGTCCGACGACGAACAGTTGATTTATACGGATATGGCCGAGCTGATCACTTCGATCACGGGCACACTGCTGGACACCGTGACCTATGTGCTGGTCGGATTTGCGGCAATTTCGCTGTTGGTCTCGACGATTATGATCGCCATCATCACTTACGTTTCGGTGATCGAGCGCACGAAAGAAATCGGTATTCTGCGCAGCGTCGGCGCACGCAAAAAGGACATCTCGCGGGTGTTCAACGCCGAGACGCTCCTCATCGGGTTTACGGCGGGCGTTATGGGCGTCGGGATATCCTATCTGCTGACGATTCCGATCAACAAAGTCATTTTGAACCTGACCGAAATCGCAGGGATTGCCAACTTGAGCTTGTACCACGCGGTTGCGCTGATTGTGGGCAGCATGATTTTGACGCTGATCGCGGGATTTATCCCGTCGCGCATCGCGGCTAAGAAAGATCCGGTTGTGGCGCTGAGAACAGAATAAAACATAAATATTTCATGAATAAGAGCGCCCGCCACCGTTTTCACGGTGGCGGGCGCTTTTTGTGCGGTGAAATTTTGACAACAGAGGTAAAAAAGTTTATGATAAAACCAAATCACTTTGGAGGAAACAGATATGCTTACACAGCGTCTCGGTTCCGCGACCGAAAAAGATCCCGTTTTTATCGAGGGGTTGCTTCGTGTGATTCGGGAAAATCCCGGCTCCTGCGACGAAGTGTGGCTGGCGAGCGACTACGGGTTTCCAAAATTGGAGACACACCGGGACACCGTTCAAATTTTGAGCGGTGTCGCCGAGAAATTCAAAAAAGCTGGGATTCGGGTCTCTCTGCAGATCAGCAACACCATCGGACACGGGGAATATATGCGGCGCGAGGACTGCAGCGGATTGGTGTATGAGAGCTCTCCGGTCGAAAAAATGGTCGGTCCCGACGGCACTTCCGCCGATTATTGTTTTTGCTGGAACGGAGAAAATTTCAGAAATTACACCGGCGCGATGCTGCGGGAATATGCCAAATTAAAACCCTACTGCGTTTGGTTTGACGACGATCTGCGCGCACCCAACCACAGACCGGTTCCCGTCGGCTGTTTCTGCGACGACTGCATTCAAAAATTCAACGCGCGGTACGGCTGCGATTTTTCGAGGGAAGAACTGATCGGCAACATCCACTTCGGCGATCTCGTCTGGCGGGAGCGGTATGTTCAATTCCTGCGGGACGGGCTGTACGATTTCACTTATTTTATGGCGAAAACCGTGCATGATATTTCGCCCGATACCTATATGGGCCTACAATATGCGGCGCAGGGCGGACACACCGGATTCAATTCCGCGTTTCTGTTCGATGCGCTGTACAAGGCGAGCGGAAAACCGCCGAAAACCCGTCCGGGTGGCGGCGCTTACAGCGGCCATGATCCCAATGAGTTTCTGCACAAGGCCTTTTTTATCAACTGGCAGAATGCGACTTTGCCCGAATACGTCACCGAGATGCGTCCCGAGATTGAAAATCTGCCCGACGTCGTGTTCGGAAAATCCATCGCCAATACTTGTTTTGAGACGTCGCTGTATCTGGCAAATGGCAACACGGCTATGAGTTATGCGATGCTGATGAACGATTTTGAGCCCATGAACTGGCACGGGCAGATGCTGCACCGGTTTGCAGAACAAAAACCCTATTGGAAACGGCTGATCGAGGCCAATCAAAACACGCATCAGGGCGGGTTAAAAATCGCCTATTCCGAAAACATGTGGAAACGCCCCGCGCGCGAAGGAGAGTTGTTCTCTTGGGCGAAAGAGCCGTATTTGAGCGGGTATGAGATGTGGAACACGGCGATTCCGATCTGCTATGGGGAAGGGGATGACGGCGTTTTCCTGCTGCATCCCGATCAGCTTGAGGGTTTTTCCGATGAGGATATTGAGAATTTGTTGAAAAAGCCGGTCGTGACCGATGGGAAATGCCTTGAAATGCTGCAGGAAAGGGGTTTCGGCGACGCGCTCAGCGCTTCGGCTGTTCCCATCGAGACAAGCAGATTGTCGGAGCGGTATAACGGACATCCGATCAATCGGAGCATCACGGGCAACGGGAAATGGGTCACAGCCTTTGTGCGTGACGCATATAGTCATATGTTGATTGACCGGGACGGTTCAACCGAACCGTTCGGGATTTATCAAACCGAAGCGAAAACGGGCGGGGAATCCATATCCGGCCAAATTGCGAACGCGGTTGTAACGACGAAAAATGGCGCGAAGTGGGCGGTATTCGGACATTATCTCTGGAACGGCATCATCAGCTTGGACAAGAGAAATCAGATTCTTTACGCGGCGGATTATATCGGGAATCGGGCGATTCCCGCCGTTTTGGAGAGTCCGATGCAAGCCGTTTTGCTGCCGAGAGAGAATGAGGAGGGCAGGGTGACAAGCGTCTCTGTCGTCAATACCACCGTCGGGGAAACCGGACCGCTCGCATTGCGGATCCGCAGGCCTGCGGGAAAAGCACTCACCTTTATGTCGCAGAATTCGCAAGAAGTTGCGCTTACCTATTCAAAACAAGGAGATGACTTTATCGTTGAGATGCCTTCATTGTCGGCTTGGAGTGTCGGAACGGTGTTCGTCAAATAATAAAAGAGGCCTTCCGAAAGGAAGGCCTCTTGCTACGAGTGTGTTAATAGAATCCGAACCTTATTTATTGTAAATATCAAAATCAAGATTAACTCCGATATTCGCCAAAAAGGAAAGTTGTCGGGAATTTATTGAAAAGCCAGGTAGGATTTTTTGGTGGTTATACAAAACAATGCAAACGTCAATGGTACAATCAGCAAATAACCGCCTTATCTTGTTCAAATTTTCCGATTTTTCCTCGAAAACAAAGCGCAAATCCTCGAGTTGTTCGGAAATATCTTCGGTTTCTTTTTCCTCTGTTCGATAAGTCCATGAAGCAACAGTATTGGGTTTGCGCGTATATTCGCCCAATTCTCCGACATTTTTGATTTTATAGGGGGTCATACCGAGTATCTCGGATACGGTTTTCGGATCAACTGTTTTGCCCCAAATATCTAACTCGGCATATGCCGAAGTTTTGTTGTCTCCAAAAAACCACTCGCTAGGCGAGTGGTAGAAAGGAAGGCTAGTGCCGAAGATGGAGAAATAAAACTCCCTTTGCTATACTAAAAGTGCGGTCTGGCAACTGCACAAGAAGGAAAAGCAAAGGGAGGTCATCCGATGAATGACATGAACAGTCTATCGCATACGAAATGGAATTGCAAATACCATATCGTGTTTGCACCGAAGTTCCGAAGGAAGGTATTTTACGGAGAAAAGAGAATAGAGGTGGGAAAGGTCCTAAGAAAATTGTGCGAATGGAAGCAGGTAAAGATCGTGGAAGCAGAGGTGTGTCCGGATCATGTTCACATGTTGGTAGAGATACCGCCGAAGGTAGCAGTGTCGAGTTTTGTAGGATACCTGAAAGGGAAAAGCACGCTGATGATATACGAGACATACCCGGAGTTAAAATACAAATACCGAAATAGAGAGTTTTGGTGCAGAGGCTACTATGTAGATACAGCAGGAAAGAATGCAAAAAAGATAGAAGAATATATAAGAGAACAGTTGAAAGAAGATAAGGCAGGTGAACAGTTAACAATGGGGAATTTTTGACCCGCATAGCGGGTAGCAAGTAACAAACTTATGCAAAAGTCAGACCGTACCAACGCCGCATGAGGCGTGGCCAGTAACATAGGGCTTTGCCCGTCTATGAAAAACCCCCGGCTTTGCCGGGGGATATTTATTTTTATCAAAGAATTTACCCATAATGCACCTCATTCCTTTTTAAATAGGGGAAATGGGGTAGTAAGTGTGGCTATCAAGTTTACGGTCAGCAGGTTTTAGGACATGTTTCAAACAACCATCAGGATGGCGGGCGAACGCAGTTCGCCCCTACATTATTTGGTGGGCAATGATTCGATTTTTTTAAGCAGGCCGTCGAGCCAATCGCCGTCAAACAGCTCGATCATGCCTTTATCGCAGGCAGCGGCCAGTTTGGAATTGATCGGGATTTTCGCGGTGGTCTCGATGCCGAACCGCTCGGCGACTTCGTCAATGCGGCTCTCACCGAACAGCGCGTGCTTTTCATGGCAGGACGGGCACTCGAAATAGGACATGTTTTCGACCAAGCCCAACACCGGAACGTGCATCATTTTGGCCATATTGACCGCTTTTTCAACGATCATCGAGACCAGTTCCTGCGGGGAAGTGACGACGATGATGCCGTCGATCGGGAGCGACTGGAATACCGTCAGCGGCACGTCGCCGGTTCCCGGCGGCATATCGATGAACATGATGTCTACGTCGTTCCAGATGACGTCGGTCCAGAACTGCTTGACCGCGCCGGAGATGATCGGACCGCGCCAGACCACCGGGTCGGTTTCGTTGGGGAGCAGCAGATTCAACGACATGATTTGGATGTCGGTTTTGCTGAGCACCGGATAGATGGCCGAATCGGTTCCCTCGGCTTTTTGATGGATATTGAAGGCCGTCGGGATTGACGGACCGGTGATGTCTGCGTCTAAAATTGCGGTACGGTTGCCCGCGCGTTGGGACAATACGGCCAGCATGCTGGTGACCAGCGATTTGCCGACACCGCCTTTGCCGCTTAATACTGCGATGACTTTTTTCACGCTGCTCATATCGTGCAGCTTTTCAACGGGAATTGTTTTTCTGTCGGAGCAGTTTTCGGAACAGCTCTCGCAGTTGTGGGAACATTCGTTGCTGTTGCTCATAATGACCTTCCTTATTGTATTATGGATTGGGATGCGGTGCGGTTATTCGGTTTTTCCCTCTGCGTCGGCGCATTGGTGCCGATGGCAGTTGCGCCCGCAGCCGCGGCCGCACTGACTGCCGTATCGGTCGCAGAGTTTGAAATCTCCGCCGGCGATGACAATCGCTTTTCCCTCGACAATGGCCTGCGCCAATTTTCGGCGGGCTGCTTCGTAGATACCCTGGACAGTGGTGCGGGCGACATGCATCTGCGCGGCGCAGTCCTCCTGAGTATTATTTTCGAGATCGATCAGCCGTATGACCTCGTATTCGTCGACGGTGAGTACGATTTCACCATCCGCTGCTTCACTGGGTGTGAAACGGCCGCATTTGGGCATTCGGCAGACATATCTGGGTTTGATCGGTCGCGGCATGAAATCGCCTCCTTTTCCGGCATATGCCGGATATATAATGTACCACGGAAAGTGCTTCTTGTCAAGGTGATTTTGTCACAATGTCGGGGCGTTCGGGTGTTGACACTGCGCGTCTTCGGCGCGTATAATTGATTTATGGAACGATATGGGTTTTAAACATGTGCCCTATCAGTTTTAAAACAAACACAACATGGAAAATGAAAGGTGGAATCAATATGTGTGAAACAAAATTCTTTATCTGCAAACACTGCGGAAATATCATCGGCATGATTCATGCCTCGGGTGTGCCGGTCGTCTGCTGCGGAGAACCGATGACGGCACTGGTACCCAACACCGTCGAAGCCAGCCATGAAAAACACTTACCTGTAGTGACCGTCTCGGGCGATAAGGTCACCGTCGCAATCGGTTCCGCCGCACATCCGATGCTGCCCGAGCATTATATTATGTGGGTCTATCTGCAGACCGAACACGGCGGACAGCGTAAATGTCTCGCACCGGGCGACAAACCCGAGGTGACATTCTCGCTGACCGGCGACAAAGCGGTCGCGGCCTATGCCTACTGCAACCTCCACGGACTGTGGAAAACGGAAATCTGATTGACTGAAGAATAAAATCCCGCTCCGAAACGATTTTGATCGCTTCGGAGCGTGATTTTTTTTATGTGCGCGCAGCAGGGGTTCTCGCTTTCTTTTGAAAAGTATGGTAAAATGCCTCTGTAATGCGAATCAATCAAAAGAGGCGAGAGGAATTTCATGAGGGGAAAACGACTGCTGAAAATCGGAACAGGACTGTTTATTGCCGCCGCATTGGCTGCCGGAATCATTTCGATTTCAACCGCTTCGGAGGGGTTGAAAATCACAAAATCCGGCGGCTGGTATGAGACGGCTTATGCGGAATGGAGCGATGTTGACCAAGCAGTTGAAGTTTATTACAAAAAAACCACCGATACCGCTTATATCCCGGTGGATGAGGAATTGATCAGGGACGGCAGGGTGGACATCCCGGGCCTTGACGCCGCGTTCGAATATGATCTCAAGATCGTCTGCGGGCAAGAGACGGCAGTTGTGACAGTACAGCCCACGGCCTATGACCGTAGCGGATATGCGCACTGGAATGAGGATTCAGGCGTGGGTGCATACAACAATGACGGCACGTTAAAATCCGGCGTCACGGTACTCTATGTGACCGATGAGACCAAGGATACCGTCACTTATAACGGCAATACAGGATTGTATGATATTTTAAATGACCCCGCGACCGCCGACCTCGATGTGCGTTTGATCGGAGCCGTCAATCCGCCGAGCGGCGTGATTCCCAATGACGGCAGCAGCAACGAAGGGACAAACATGGTTTGGCTCAACCATCTGAAAAATGTCACGATTGAAGGCATCGGAACCGATGCACAGTTGGTGCGTTGGGGTATTGCGGTGTGCAGCTGCGAGAGCGTTGAAATCCGCAACCTGTATTTTTACGAGTATCCGGACGACGCCGTAGGGATTCAAGGAAGTGCTTCGGAACTTTCACAGCGCATTTGGGTGCATAATAACGAGTTCGGACCCGGAAAAAACGAATATGCTGGGAACGGTATCGTCGACGATGACAAGGCTGAGGGCGATGGCGCTACCGACATCGGTTGGGCTCAATATATTACGGTGTCGTATAATTATTATAAGAATTGTCATAAGACCAGTATTATCGGCGGTGATGAGACGCAACTTCAGGATTGGATTACTTACCATCACAACCGGTTTGAAAATTGTAAATCCAGAACCCCACGGGCGCGAAATGCCCATATCCATGTTTATAATAATTATTTTTGTTGCGTTTCGGATTATTGTGTGGGCGCGTCTGACAATGCGAAAATATTTACGGAGTCCAACTATTTTTTTGAATGCGGTAATGCGCTTTTTATGGATGCCATAGGTGCTGATATGTACAGCGGCACCATTAAATCTTACGGCGATATTTTAGATTCCTGCAGCGGTGTATCCGTATATACGGCTATCAGCGAAAAGACTGACAACGCGAATATTCCGAATCTGATTGACGGCGGGGAGGATTATGATAATTTCGACCTTGATTCAAGCGTGTTTTATCTGAATAACTATATGATTCAATCTCCCACAGAAGCCCGACAGACCTGTATTGACCATGCTGGGAGAATGGCGGATTGAGGTATTTCGATTGTTTTTCGATTTTAACTCCGCCTTTATTCAACCCACATGGGAAGCGGGTCGGAGAGCGGAAAGCCGAAACGTTCGGGCGTTTTTCCGGTCATCAGCGCAGCGTGATTTTTGGCATAGTCCTTCCAAACCAATTGCCTGCGCACAATCGTCTTTTCCGGCTTGCGTGAAATTTCATAGAGCCACGGACCGTTGTAATCGGCTTTTTCAAGCGCCGAGATCAATTCCGGCCAATCGATTTTGCCTTCGCCGGGCAACCAATGGCGCTCGTTGATAAAATCATAATCCGAGACGTGCAGGGTCAGAATCCGCCCTGTGATCGTGCGGATGAAATCTTTATGAGAACCGTAAAGCAGGTGATTGGTGTCAAAACAGGCGGAAAGGCGGGAATCTTCTAAAAGTTCGGTCATATCTTCGGCTTTTCGTCCCAGACAGGTGCGGGGAAGGTTTTCGACCGCGACTTTCATGCCGAGGGTATCGGCAAGATCAGCCAGTTTAGACAACCACTCTTTTGCACGTTTCATGCTCTCGGTGTGGTCACTGTCTTCGATCGGTTCGGCACTCGGATGCACGACGAGTACTTTGACACCGATATCGGCGGCTTTTTCGGCCAGTTCTCGGTCGAATCGAAAGGTCTCGGTGCGTACGGCGGGGTCGGGATGCGCGGGATTGGCTTTTTGGGGTTCGAACGGCAAATGCAGCGACCAGAGCGTAACACCATATCGCTGTGAATAAATCTGTATGTTTTTCCATTCGATTTCGGAATACAACGCAAAAGCATAACTGAGTTCAACTGTCTTAACGCCGGCTTCGGGCATTTCGGAAAAGTCGTTTTCAGTCGGGTGCGTCCGTGAACACAGCGAGACGGCAAGAGGCCAGTGACTTCTGTCGGACATGAAATAATCCCTCCTAGTACTTTCCGGTTATTTTAACATAATTGTCTAAAAATGCAAGTTTATGCCAAAAAATAAAAAAACATTTTTTAAGATGTAAAAACCAAATTTGGGAAGAACGTTAAAAAAACACAATAAAATCACAAAAAACAGAATCGGAATCATATAAAAGCCCAAAAATGTAACACAAACAGAAGAACGAGGAAATTGTTGGCTATTTTGTCAAAAAACGTTGACATTTTGTTATTTTCAATGTATAATTTTTACAAGCCATAGTACGGTGAAATATCGGAGGATAGCATGGAAAACGAGAAACAGGTTTTCGATACAAAGAGTGATATGTACGAGGATTGTCAAAAAACCATTTCCTCACTGCCCGGTGTTCTGAACGTACGGTTTTCTTATTCGGATGACGGCGATCTGACAGATATTCATGTGCTTTCCGACATCACGCGGTCACCCAAGCAGGTGCTGCGGGATATCCAGTCTACCATGTTCGCCAAATATAATCTCGTCCTCGATCGCCGCATCGTGAGCATCGCGCAACTGCAGTCACAGAATACCCCCCGCCGCTCAAAAGCGGTTCGTTTGATTTGTCAACGGGTGGATATTTCGTCGACCAAAGACGATGTCTCCGCAACGGTCATCCTTGAAACGAATGATGAGGAATTTACAGGGCGTGCCGTTTATGCGAATACGCCGTATGGGCGTCGGCGCATGATCGCTGAAGCCACATTGAACGCTGTCAAAGAGTATTTGCACGATTCCAACCGCTTCACGGTGTTGGATGTCAAGGAACTCGAGACGGCGGATTTGAAGATTCAAGTTGTGCTGGTCAGTTCCAACACAGTCGGAAACGGCGAGGTCCTTGTCGGGGCGGCAAGCGATATGAAAGATCCTTCATATGCGATTGCAAAAGCCACCCTTGACGCAATTAACAGAAAGATGCAATTTATCAATTAAATATCGTCTGCGCGGACCCGGATATTAGTCGGTCTTCAGCGAAGCGAAAATATGGCCTGTTTGAATAGCGAAAAAGCAGAGTAATTCAGGAGGTCATATAACATGAAGAAGACAATCGAAAAGATCGTAATGGCTGTTTCGGCAGTTGCAGCACTGATTTTGTCGAGTGGCGCGTACTTCAAGTGGATCGGCTGGTAAGCCATTCAATTGATGCGTCTTTAGTTCAAGGTCTGCAGACACCATTGTTAACCCGACTTTTATCCGGGCGCGCGCAGATGATATTGTAAAACCACTTAAAAATCAAAACGAGAATAAGCGGTAAGTGGCTTCACATTGGGTAGAACCACTATGGTTTATACGCTTAGAAATGAAAGTGATTTTACTATCAGTTCCGCGGAGATGGGGGCTCCGCATTTTTTTCTGACGGGGGAGGGATACCGTGTCCAAGGTTTTTTGGAAAATATATATCGCCGCGGTATCACTCGGCGGTATTTACATAACATATCTGAGCTTTAGCGGACTGGTCAGACATTTGTCTGAGACGGCCAATTTTTCCAATGAGCTTTCTTATATCATTATTATGGCCATTATGTGCATTATTTGTGCGTCCGTGCCGGTTGTTATCAGCAACACTCAGTCGCTGGATATGTCATATGTCTGTATTTTTTCTACGTTGCTTTTAAAAGGTCCCTACGAGGCGGTTGTCATAGCGGTAGTGGGTCTTTTGTTTGCGGTTTCCAAACAAGTGCGCAAATCCAAAGACGGTACAATCCTTCAGGTGAGGTATTCGCATTTATTTAATACCCCGATTTACCGAACGTTGTTTAATGTCGGCAATTTGGCGATTTCAATCTATTTACCGGGTCTGCTGTTTCAAAAGGTCTATGAAAACATGGGCTTTGCGATCGGAACCATGAAGATGCCGCAAATTTTGCTGCCGATGTTTATCTTTTTGGTACTGACACTAATCTGCAATTACTTGATTTTGGTCGCTTTGTTCGTGCTCGGAAAGATGATGAAACCGATTGATGCTTTTGCCGCAACCTTTGGCGAACTGCTTCCCAACTTGGCGAGCATTGCCCCGTTTGGCCTGTTATTCGCCTATGTTTTGAATTTTGAATCGGGTCAGTATCTGGTGCTGTTGTTTATTTTTCCTCTTCTGTTGGCGCGTTATTCGTTTAATCTGTATCTTGACAGTAAGAACCAATATTATAAGATGGTCAAGACGCTGGTCGTTACCCTCGAAGCAAAAGACATCTACACGAAAGGTCATTCTCAACGTGTCGAAGCTTATGCAGAGGAAATCTGCATGGCCATGAAGATGCCGATGTCCCAGACCGAGATCGTCAAGATCGCAGCGCTTTTACATGATATCGGGAAAATCGGTATCGGCGATACCATTTTGGGTAAACCGGGCCGCCTGACCGACGACGAATTTATGATCATCACCACCCACCCGGCCATCGGCGTAAAAATCTTAAAAGAGATCAACGTCAATCCTAAAATCGTACAGTACGTCAAATATCACCATAAATGGTTTAACGGCTGCGGATATCCCGATGTCGATGAGGGGGAGGAAGTGCCGCTGGAATCATTCATTCTGGGCGTTGCGGATGCTTATGACGCAATGACCAGTGACCGACCCTACCGAAAAGGATTTGCACCTGAAAAAGCCCTTCAAATCATCGAGGAAAGTTCGGGAGAACAATTCCATCCCGAGGTTGCGAAGATATTTTTAAAGATCAAGCGTGCGCAGTTGGAACACGGGGAACCCGCGACAGAACTGGACAAAGAAAAACAGGAGCAGGAACAGATATGTTAGCGCTGTTTGTGGTGCTGATGGGCATTCTGCTCGGATATATCAGCGGCGGTCGCTTGAAGGGTCTGCTGCATACTGAAATCCGTCTTTTGTGGTTGCCGGTGATTGCCTATATCATGGATGCGGGCGGTGCACAGTTGGCTAAAATGATACCCGCATTTATCCCGTATAGTTGGATTCTGATCACGATGCAGTATATACTTCTCTTTATTTTCATTATTATTAACCTGTTTCGCTTTGAATTTTGCCTTTTCGGCGGCGGAACATTGATGAATTTTCTCGTGATCTCATTCAACGGTTTCCGCATGCCGGTGGCGCAGAATTTATATTTGGACACACAGGGACAGATGGCCGGATATATCGACGCTTTGGCGAAGGATGAGATCTACCGGTATACCCTGATGACCCCGCACACGGTTTTCCCGTTTCTGGGTGATATTATTTATGTGCCGGTTTTCGGCGGATTTGCCAGCATCGGTGATATGTTTTTGGCTGTCGGTCTGGCGGTTATCCTCATTCGCGGGATGAGGGCAGACTGTACAAAAAAACTTGCGTTTGAATAATGATACTATATAAAGCAAATATGAATAAATATTCAAATAAATTGAATATAATTGCATAAAAAGCTTGACAACCACAGAAACGCGTGTATAATAATACTTGGATTGTTCTTCAAGAATGATTCGGGTGTTATTATTTGTATTACTGAACTCAATAATTGCGGCGTTTCGGTAAACATTAATATTCAATATACCACATGGAGGTCTTTTTATGGCAAACAAGACAGCAGTCAAAAAAGTCGTTTTGGCCTATTCGGGCGGTTTGGATACTTCTATCATCATTCCCTGGCTGAAGGAGCATTATGACAACTGTGAGGTAATCGCGGTTTCAGGCGACGTGGGGCAGGGCACCGAACTCGACGGATTGGAGAAAAAGGCGCTGGCTACCGGCGCGTCGAAACTCTATATCGAGGATTTGAAAGAGGAATTTATCACCGATTACATCTACCCGACACTCAAAGCGGGCGCGGTGTATGAGGGTGAATATCTGCTGGGCACGTCGTTTGCGCGCCCGATCATCGCCAAGCGCATCGTCGAGATCGCGCTCAAAGAAGGCGCCGATGCCATCTGCCACGGCTGCACCGGCAAGGGCAACGATCAGGTCCGCTTTGAGCTGACCATTAAGGCGTTCGCGCCGCAGATGAAGATCATCGCCCCGTGGCGTGAATGGGATATCAAATCCCGCGACGAGGAGATTGATTATGCCGAGGCGCATAACATTCCGCTGAAAATCAACCGTGAGACCAACTATTCTAAGGATAAGAACCTGTGGCATCTGTCGCACGAGGGAATGGATCTGGAGGATCCGGCCAACGAGCCACTGTATTCAAAGCCCGGATTTTTGGAGATGGGCACCTGTCCGGAACTCGCGCCCGACAAACCTTCTTATGTCACAATCGATTTCGAAAAGGGCATTCCGGTCGCAGTGAACGGCAAAAAGATGTCTCCGGTCGCATTGGTGGAGACACTTAACAAAATGGGCGGCGAAAACGGCATCGGGCTCGTTGATTTGGTCGAAAACCGTCTGGTCGGCATGAAGTCGAGAGGCGTTTACGAGACTCCGGGCGGCACGATTCTCTATCGTGCGCATAAGGTGCTCGAATCGATCTGCCTCGACCGTGATACCGCTCATTATAAGGAAATCGTTGCGGGGAAATATGCTGAACTGGTCTATTTCGGCCAATGGTTTACACCGCTGCGTGAAGCGCTGGACGCTTTTGTCGAGAGTACCCAGCAGACCGTCACGGGTTCGGTGAAGCTGAAACTGTATAAAGGCAACCTAATCAACGCGGGTGTGACGTCGCCGTATTCGCTGTATGACGAAGCGACCGCGACCTTCGGGCAGGACGAGGTCTACAATCAGGCCGATTCCGCCGGATTCATCAATCTGTTCGGCCTGCCGATTAAAGTCAATGCACTGAAAAAGGGCAAGGGTAAAGTGTAATTTTAGATGTAAGAGTCATCTCCATAATTCCCCTCTGTGGAGGGGTGGCGCGAAGCGCCGGGGTGGTTCATAAAAAAGGACGGTTTCTACCGTCCTTTTTGAATTTATGGGAATTTGAATTTATGGGAATTTTAAGAAATAACCTACCGGAGATGTCACTTTACGTTTTACACTTTAAACTTTACACCCGTATGTTGATATACATTATAATATATATCATGATCGGGCAGAATGATGATTGGTTTTCGAGAGAAATATTATCATGCGAAAAACATTAGAATTTCTTTTAAAAAGTGCTTGCAATGCGGTTTTTTTTGTGGTATACTATCGGGGCGCCTGTCTGAGGACGGGTGTCCTTTGTCGGAAAAACAAAGGTTACGACTGTTTTACAGCGTGCGATGAAGCAGGAGGTGGCCGGCCGAAATCACCAGTTTCGGCTTCCGGTGGGAAAAGCGCAAAAGCGCTTTGAAAGCCGCTAAGGGGAATTTCTGCGGAGTATGTCCGATCTCGAATCGGGCGAAATCAATGGTACACCATATACGCTTTGCGTAAAAGGCGTCGCCGGATAAAGTTAGAAAATGCATCCGGCGATTTTAACGGGAAGTTCGCGAAACACGCGGAAGGGTGTGCAAATTGAGCGGATCGCACAAAATTTTTAGGAGGCGATTATATGGCAGTCAGCGAGAAAATCAGAATCAGAATCAAGGGCTATGAGCATTCTCTGGTCGACGCGTCCGCGGCGAAAATCGTCGAGGCCGTCACCCGTACAGGTGCCAAAATCAGCGGCCCCGTTCCGCTGCCCACAGACCGCGAGATCATCACCATCCTGCGCGCCGTCCACAAATACAAGGACTCCCGCGAGCAGTTTGAGCTCAAAACACACAAGCGTATGATCGACGTGATCAAACCCACCGGCAAGACCCTGGAAGCTCTGAAGAACCTTGAGCTCCCCGCCGGCGTCGAAGTCGAGATCAAAATCTAATCTCGGTTTGACGAGGTCATGTTGGCCAAAAGCCAACCAATAACCTGAAAAGGAGAAAGCAAAATGAAAAAAGGCATTATCGGAAAAAAAGTCGGTATGTCTCAGCTGTTTGACGACAGCGGCAAGGTCGTTCCGGTGACCGTCGTGGTCGCGGGTCCCTGCACCGTTATCGCCAAGAAGACAGCCGCCAACGAAGGATATGAGTCCATCGTTTTCGGTTTCGGCGACATCAAGGATAAGCTGATCAACAAGCCGAACAAAGGTCAGTTCACCAAAGCGGGCGTTGCGCCCAAGCGCGTGATCAAAGAATTCCGTTTTGAGGACTGTTCCGGATACAACGTCGGGGACATCGTGAAAGCCGACGTATTCGCAGAGGGTGACCGCTGCGACGTCACCGGCACCAGCAAGGGCAAGGGTTATGCCGGCGTCATCAAGAGATGGAACTTTTCCCGTCTGAAGATGAGCCACGGTTCCGGCCCGGTCGCCAGACACGGCGGTTCCAACGGTGCTACGACGGACCCGTCCCGCGTCGTCAAGGGCAAAAAGATGGCCGGACGTCTCGGTGGCGAACAGGTTACCGTTCAGAATCTCTCGGTCGTTAAAATCGACGCAGAGAATAATCTTATTGCGATTAAAGGCGCCATCCCGGGTCCCAAGGGCTCCGTCGTGTTCATCAAAGACACGGTCAAGGCGTAACGCGGGAGGAGGAACTACAATGCCTACAGTAAACGTTCTCAATATCAAAGGCGAGACCGTCGGCAAGATGGAACTCTCCGACGCGGTGTTCGGCATCGAACCCAACACCACCGCGATGCACGCTGTCGTGGTCAACTACCTCGCCAACCAGCGTCAGGGCACCCAGTCGACAAAGACGCGTGCCGAAGTCAGCGGCGGCGGTAAAAAACCGTGGCGTCAGAAGGGCACAGGCCGGGCCAGACAGGGTTCAACCCGCTCCCCGAACTTTGCTCACGGCGGTATCGCATTCGGACCTAAACCGCGCGATTACCGTTATTCCCTGAATAAAAAGCTCAGACGGCTGGCGATGAAATCCGCACTGTCTTCCAAGGTGGCTGACGGATCCATCATCGTACTCGACGATATCCAGCTCGACGAGATTAAGACCAAATCCATGGTCGAAATCCTTTCCGCAGTCGGCTTTAAGAAAAAAGCACTGCTGGTTATGCCGGAGATCAATGACAAAGTGCTGCTGAGCGCGCGCAATATCGCGGGCGTAACCCCCACCATCACCGGCGAAATCAATGTCTATGACATCCTTAACAACAACCAGATGATCATCGTCAAATCGGCGGTCGAAAAACTCGAGGAGGTGTACGCATAATGTCCAAAATGGCACAGGATATCATTATCCGTCCGGTCGTTACAGAGGCCTCCATGGCGGGAATGTCCATGAAAAAGTACGCCTTTGAAGTTGACAACAGCGCCGATAAACGCGAGATTGCCAAAGCAGTTGAAGAACTGTTCAATGTCAAGGTCGCTAAGGTCAACACCATGCACGTCCGCGGACGTATGAAGAGAGTCCGTCAGATACCGGGATATACAGCGTCTTGGAAAAAGGCCATCGTGACGCTGAAACCCGAGTCGAAGGGCATCGAGTTCTTCGAGGGCATGAACTAAAACAGTTCAGACATCCAACTGACCAAACGCGAATTGCGCGGTCAGTAAAAGGAAAGTATGGGCGCTCTTGCCAGGCGCTCGCAAAACCGATTGAGGAGTGTGAAATAAATGGCTATTAAGAGCTATCGTCCCACGACGCCCTCGCGCCGCGGCATGACGGTTACGGATTATTCCCAGCTCAATAAGACGGCTCCCGAAAAGAGCTTGGTCAAGACCATCAAAAAGAATTCCGGCAGAAACAACACCGGCAGAATCACGGTCAGACATCGCGGCGGCGGTTATCGCGTCAAGTATCGTATCATCGATTTCAAGCGTGATAAATACGATATGCCCGCTACCGTCAAGACCATTGAATACGACCCCAACCGCAGTGCGTTTATCGCGCTCATCGAATATGAGGACGGCGTTGTAAACTACATCATCGCACCGCAGGACCTGAAGGTCGGCGACGTTGTCACCAGCGGCGAGAGCGCCGATATCAAACCCGGCAACGCGCTGCCGCTCGCATCCATCCCGGTCGGTACGTTCATTCACAACATCGAATTGAACGCCGGCAGAGGCGCACAGCTTGTTCGGTCCGCCGGCAGCATGGCTCAGCTGATGGCCAAAGAAAACGGCTACGCACTGATCCGTCTCCCGTCCGGTGAGATCCGCAACGTCCCACAGAACTGCTTTGCCACCATCGGTCAGGTCAGCAACATCGACCATGAAAACATCAATTACGGCAAGGCCGGCAGAAAACGTCACATGGGCTGGCGCCCGACCGTCCGCGGCTCGGTCATGAACCCGAACGACCACCCGCACGGCGGCGGTGAAGGTAAATCCCCGATCGGCCGTTCCGGCCCGGTTACCCCGTGGGGCAAGCCGACACTCGGTTATAAGACCAGAGATAAGCATGCGCGCACCGATAAGTTTATTATCAAGCGCCGCAACGCTAAGTAAGGAGGACTGTTTTAAATGGGAAGAAGCGTTAAAAAAGGACCGTTTGTGCAGCCCGCACTGCTTGAGCGGATCAAGAAGATGAATGAGACCGGCGAAAAACGGGTTTTGAAAACCTGGAGCCGCGCGTCGACGATTTTCCCCGATTTCGTGGGACATACAATCGCCGTTCACGACGGAAGGAAACACGTTCCGGTTTATATCACAGAAGATATGGTAGGTCACCGTTTGGGCGAATTCGCGCCGACGCGCATATTCCGCGGACACAGCGGTTCCAAGACCTCCAATACCAGCAATTAGGCGTAAAGGAGACGAATCGTATGGAAGCAAAAGCATATCTCCGGCACGCCCGGATTTCCCCGCGAAAGGTCTGCATCGTGCTTGACCTGATTCGCAACAAACCGGTGGATGAAGCATCCGCAATTCTGAAGTTTACCCCGAAGGCCGCCAGCCCGCTGTGCCTGAAACTGCTCAAATCCGCCGTCGCCAATGCCGAGAATAACAACGGTATGGATCACGGCAAACTCTATGTCAGCCAATGCTTCGTGGCTCCGGGCCCGGTGCTGAAGCGGATGCGTCCACAGTCCAAGGGACGCGGCGTCCGGATTTTAAAACGCACATCGCACATTACGATCGCGGTTGCGGAGAAAGAATAAGGAGGAAAAGCGAAATTATGGGTCAGAAAGTAAACCCCAACGGCCTCAGAGTCGGCGTCATTCGCGACTGGGATTCCAGATGGTATTCCTCCAAGAAGGACTTTGCCGATAAACTGGTCGGTGACTATAAACTGCGTGAATTCCTGAAGAAGGAACTGTATTCGGCGGGCGTTCCGACCATTGAGATCGAGCGCAAATCCGGAAAGATCTTCCTCAAAATCCACTGTGCCCGTCCCGGTAAGATTATCGGTAAGGGCGGTATGGATCTCGAGAATCTGCGTACCAAGTGTAAGCAGATGATGGGTGAGCCGGTTCAGATCGACATCGTTGAAGTCCGCGCTCCCAACCAGAACGCACAACTCGTTGCGGAAGAAATCGCCGGGTGCTTAGAGCGCCGCATGGCTTTCCGCCGCGCGATGAAACAGGCGATGTTCAACTCCACCAGAGCCGGTGCCAGAGGTATTAAGACCTGCGTCTCCGGGCGTCTGGGCGGCGCCGAAATCGCCAGAAGAGAAACTTATCATGAGGGTACTATCCCGCTGCAGACCCTGCGTGCCGACATCGAATACGGCTTCGCAGAGGCACACACGACTTACGGCCGTATCGGTTGTAAAGTGTGGATTTACCGCGGTGAGATCCTTGTGGATACCAAGCGTCCGCGCAGAGACGACCGCGACCGCCGCGACAACCGCGACCGCAGACCCCGCGACAACCGTCCTCCGCGTACGAATTCAGACCGCAATGAAGGAGGAAAAGGCAATGTTGATGCCTAAACGCGTGAAATACCGCCGCGTCCAGCGCGGTCGTATGAAAGGCGTCGCCACCCGCGGAACCGAAGTCACCTATGGTGAATACGGTCTGATGGCGCTCGAACCCGGCTGGGTCAAATCCAACCAGATCGAGGCGGCGCGTATTGCCATGACCCGCTACATCAAAAGAGGCGGTCAGGTGTGGATCAAGATTTTTCCCGATAAGCCCGTAACCGAAAAGCCCGCCGAGACCCGCATGGGTTCCGGTAAAGGTTCCCCCGAATACTGGGTGGCGGTCGTCAAACCGGGCAGAGTAATGTTCGAGATCGGCGGCGTCGACGAGGAGACAGCCCGCGAGGCCATTCGTCTGGCCGGCCACAAACTGCCGATCAAGTGCAAATTCGTCAGTAAAGAGAACGGCGGTGACGCAGAATGAAGATGAGCGAGATCAAGGATCTGAGCATGGTTGAACTCGAGACCAAGCTTACCGACCTCAAGCAGGAGCTTTTTAACCTGCGTTTCCAACATTCCATCAATCAGCTTGATAACCCCAATCGTTTGCCGCAGCTGCGCAAGGACATCGCACGGGTCAAGACCCAGATGACCATCAAAGGCAGCGAGAGCACGAATGCTTGATAAGGAGTGGAAAGCGCTATGGAAACTGTGAGAAATTTAAGAAAAGTCCGGACCGGAAAGGTCGTCAGCGACAAGATGGATAAAACCGTCGTCGTCGAAGTCATCGACAGCGTCAAACACCCGCTTTACAAGAAGTTCGTCAAACGCAGCACCAAGTTCAAGGCGCATGACGAAGCAAACGAATGCAAGATCGGCGATACTGTCGAGATCACCGAGACCCGTCCGCTGTCCAAGGACAAGAGATGGCGTGTCTCTGAGATCGTCGAGAGAGCCAAGTAAGGGAGGATATGAATCGTGATTCAACAGCAAACCTACCTGAAGGTCGCCGATAATACGGGCGCTAAGGAACTGATGTGCATCAGAGTCCTCGGCGGCACCCGCAGAAAGTATGCAAACATCGGCGACGTTATTGTCGCTTCGGTTAAAAAAGCGACACCCGGCGGCGTGGTCAAAAAGGGCGAAGTTGTCAGAGCGGTCGTCGTGCGCACCGCATTCGGTCTGCGCAGAGAAGACGGCACTTACATCAAGTTCGACGAGAACGCCGCGGTCATCATCAAAGAAGACAAGAACCCCAAGGGTACGCGTATCTTTGGACCGGTCGCGAGAGAGCTGCGCGAAAAGGATTATATGAAAATCCTCTCGCTCGCTCCCGAAGTCCTTTAAGAGAGGTGCGAACTATGAGCAAAATGCACATTAAGTCCGGCGATACCGTCATGGTTATCTCCGGCACCGACAAGGGCAAAAAGGGCAAGGTCATCGCGGTCAGCCCCGACGAAGGCAAAGTCATCGTCGAGAAAGTTCGCATTGTGTCCAAACACGTCAAGCCCCGCAAAGAGGGCGAGGCCGGTGGCATCATCAAAGGTGAAAGCGCATTGTATGCTTCCAAGGTCATGTTGATCTGCCCCAAGTGCGGCGTCGCGACCAGAGTCGGACACGGGGTCGACAAGAATGGCAACAAGGTCCGTGTGTGCCGGCAGCCCAAATGCGGCAATATGTTTTAAGGGGTACGAAAATTATGTCAAGATTAAAAGATAAGTACACCAATGAGATTGCCGGCGAACTGATGAAAAAGTTCAACTATAAGAGCGTTATGCAGATTCCCAAGATGGAGAAGGTCGTTGTCAACGTCGCCTCCGGCGACTGCAAGGACAACTCCAAGATCCTTGACGCCATCCTCAGCGATCTGGCAATTATCACCGGCCAAAAGGGTGTTCCCTGCGTGGCCAAAAAATCGGTTGCGAACTTCAAACTCCGCGAAGGCAACATCATCGGCGCAAAGGTCACTCTGCGCGGCGAGCGTATGTATGACTTCATCGACCGGTTTTTCAACGCGGCGCTTCCGCGCGTGCGTGACTTCCGGGGCATCAACCCCAACTCTTTTGACGGCCGCGGCAATTATTCCGTCGGCGTCAAAGAACAGTTGATCTTCCCCGAGATCGAATACGACAAGATCGACGCGGTACGCGGCATGGACATCTGCTTCGTGACCACCGCGAAGACAGACGAAGAGGCCCGCGAGCTGCTGGCAGCACTCGGCGCCCCCTTCGCGAGATAAGGAGGAAAGACTGTGGCTAAAACATCTCAGAAGGTCCGTCAATCCAGACCCGCTAAGTTCAGCACGCGCGAGTATACCCGCTGCAAAATTTGCGGCAGGCCCCACGCTTACCTCAGTAAATTCGGCGTCTGCCGTATCTGCTTCCGTAATCTGGCGTACAAAGGTCAGATTCCGGGTGTCAAAAAAGCCAGTTGGTAAGGAGGAAATACAATGCAGGTTACAGACAGTATCGCCGATATGCTCACCAGAATCCGCAACGCGAGCTCGGCAAAGCATACGAGCGTTGACATCCCCGCTTCCAACATGAAAGCCAGTATCGCTAAGATTCTGCTCGAAGAGGGCTATATCGAAGGATACGAGACCATTGATGACGGCGTTCAGGGTGTCATTCGCGTGACGCTTAAATACGGCGCCGGCAAGATCAAGACTTCCGCACTGACCGGACTTCGCCGCGTTTCCAAACCGGGTCTGCGCATTTATGCCAGCTGCGAGGAGATGCCCAAGGTCATGAAGGGCCTCGGTATTGCGATCGTCTCGACTTCCAAGGGTGTTATGACCGATAAAGAGGCGCGCAAACAGAACGTCGGCGGCGAAGTGCTGGCTTACGTTTGGTGAGCGCAGGAAAGGATAGAAAATCATGTCACGAATTGGTAGAAAACCTGTCGTTGTCCCCGCAGGTACAAAAGTTGTCATTGACGGTTGTACCGTTACTGCAGAGGGTCCGCAGGGAACGTTGACAAAGACATTCAGCCCGCTGATGACGATCAAGCTGGAAGACGGCCAGGTCATCATCGAACGCGCCAACGAAGAAAAAGAGACCCGCGCACTGCACGGTTTGACCCGCGCGCTGATCTTCAACATGGTCGAAGGCGTTACCAACGGGTATAAAAAAGAGCTTGAAGTCATCGGCGTAGGATACCGTGCGACGATGCAGGGCAAAGATCTGCAGCTGAACCTCGGATATTCGCATCCGATTCTGTATAAAGAAGTCGAGGGCATTACATTTGCCATCGTCGGTGCACAGCAGAACCACATCCTGATCTCCGGTCCCAGCAAAGAGATCGTCGGACAGGTCGCGGCCGAGATCCGCGAAAAGCGCCCGCCGGAACCCTATCTGGGCAAAGGCGTCCGTTATGTCGGCGAACATGTCCGTCATAAGGAAGGCAAGGCCGGCAAGAAGTAAAATCTTGCGGCGTTTATCAAGGCAAACGCAGCCGGTTTACGGCGAAAGCCACCGGTTGTCGAGGGTACAGCGTCTTTTGGCGGAGCCAAAAGCCGCAACAAGTTTACCTCTTGCGAGCTAAACTTGCGGTTTTATTCGGTTTCTGCTGGACTACGCAACAAGTTCGCCTTTTGCAGTGCGAACTTGCGGCTTCAATCGATTGATGCCAAAAGCCGCAATAAGTTTACCTCTTACGAGCTAAACTTGCGCTTTCAAAATGGCAATGTTTAAAATCAAAAGTTTATCCTTTACGGACGAAACTTACGGGTTATTAATGTAGATTGATGGATGCCGAACCAATTTCTCAAAAATACAGGAGGAGAGAGCATGGTTAACAAGCCCGACAGCAATAAAGCAAGGGTAAAGAGACACGCCCGCGTTCGCGCGAAGATCTCCGGTACACCGGAGTGCCCGCGTCTGTGCGTGTTTCGTTCTGCCAAGCACATCTATGCGCAGGTCATTGATGATGTGAACGGCGTCACACTGGCGTCTGCATCCACAATGTCCAAGGACTTCGATGGATACGGCGGAAACAAAGAAGCTGCCCGCAAGGTCGGCAAAATGGTCGCTGAGGCGGCTACGAAAAAAGGCATCAAAGACGTCGTCTTTGATCGCGGCGGATACGTTTATCACGGACGTATTCAGGAACTGGCAGACGGCGCCCGTGAGGGCGGACTGAATTTCTGAGGGAGGGTTGAATTTGGCACAGAACGAAAGAGGCGGCCGCGGACGCGACCGCGAACAGAGCGAATTCCTGGAAAAAGTGGTTGCCATCAACCGTGTATCCAAAACCGTTAAGGGCGGTCGTATCATGAAGTTCTCGGCGCTTGTCGTCGTTGGCGACGGTAAGGGCAAAGTCGGATTCGGGCTCGGTAAAGCGGGCGAGGTTCCGGACGCCATCCGCAAAGGTGTTGCGGACGCGAGAAATAACATGCGCGAGGTTTGCCTGCGCGGCACGACGATCCCTCATGAGGTTATCGGCGAATTCGGAGCCGGTAGAGTGCTTCTGAAACCGGCGGCGCCCGGTACCGGTGTTATCGCCGGCGGTGCAGTGCGTGCGGTGGTCGAAGCGGCCGGCATCAGCGATATCAGAACCAAGGCGCTGCGCTCCAACAACCCCTGCAACGTGGTCAGAGCCACCATGGAGGGTTTGCTGTCCCTGCGTAATGCCAAACAAGTGGCTAACGCCCGCGGCAAGTCCGTCAAAGAGATTTTTGAATAAGGGGGAAGCATAAGATGGCAGACCTCAAAATTACGCTTAAAAAAAGCTTAATCGGTCGGTATAAGAAACATATTGATACCGCCAACTCCCTTGGCCTGCGCAAGATCGGCGACACTACAGTGCAGCCGGACAATGTTCAGACACAGGGCAAGCTCACCAAAATTAATTATCTTGTCGATGTGGAGGTGCAAAAATGAAGCTCAACGAACTTTCCCCGGCGGCAGGTTCCAGATTCGAACCCAAACGCAAGGGCAGAGGTATCGGCTCCGGCAACGGCAAGACGGCCGGCAAAGGCCATAAGGGTCAGAAGGCGCGTTCCGGCGGCGGTGTCCGTCCGGGATTCGAAGGCGGCCAGATGCCTTTGCATCGTCGCCTCCCGAAACGCGGTTTCACCAACATTTTTGCGACAGAATACGTCGCAATCAATGTGAGTGCGCTCGAGAAATTCGACAACGGCGCGGTGGTAGACAGCAAAGTATTGCTTGAAAAGCGGATCATCCGCAAAACATGCGACGGCGTTAAGATTCTCGGCAGCGGGAATCTGACCAAGAAACTCACCGTTAAGGCGGCCGCATTCAGCGAGAGCGCCAAAAGCAAAATCGAGGCGGCCGGCGGAACAGCTGAGGTGGTATGATGTTTAAGACATTTCGTAACGCGTTCGCAATTCCCGAACTGCGCAAGAAGATCTTTTACACCCTCTTCATCATCGCCATTTTCCGTATCGGCGCCGTCATGGTGACGGTTCCGTTTGTGGATCCGGCGGCACTTACCGCAGCTGCGGGCAACCAATATCTCAGTTATATCAACCTGTTTACAGGCGGCGGCTTCGAAAAGGGCACGTTGTTCGCGCTCTCGATTTCGCCGTACATCACATCTTCAATTATCGTTCAGCTGTTGACTGTCGCGATCCCGTCCTGGGAGCGTCTGTCGAAAGAGGGCGAAGAGGGCAGAAAGAAACTCGGTCAGGTCACCCGTATCGGCACGGTGCTGATGGCGTTGATCGAAGGCTTCTCGTACTTCATGTACCTGCGCAACACCTCCACGCTTTCGGACGCGGTTCTCTTCAAACAGGGTTTTGACGGTTACTTCAGTGCGGTTGTTATTATCATGTGCTATATCGCGGGTGCGACGTTGATGATGTGGCTCGGTGAGCAGATCAATAAGAAGGGCATCGGCAACGGTGTTTCTCTCTTGCTGTTTGCCGGTATCGTCGCAAACTTCGATTCGATTGTCAGCACGCTCACCGGCGCATGGCAGAATTACGGTCCGACACAGCCGGTCTATTACTTTATCGTACCGCTGCTGGCAATTTTGCTGCTGGCTGAGATTTACTTCGTCGTCTATATGGACGCCGCGGAACGCCGCCTGCCGGTTCAATACGCCAAACGTGTTGTCGGCAGAAAGGTCTACGGCGGCCAGAATACCAATATTCCGCTGAAGGTCAACATGGCCAACGTTCTCCCGGTCATCTTCGCCAACTCCCTGCTGTCGCTGCCGACCATGCTGCTCGGTTTCGGCGTGGGCGTTACGAATTACGACACCAGCGGAAACCCGAGTGAATTTACTGCTTTCGGTAACTTCCTGAAATGGTTCAGCTATCAAGGCGCGGCCTATATGATCTTATATATCATTCTGATCATCGCGTTTGCGTATTTCTACATTTCGATCACCTATAACCCGATCGAGATGGCGAATAACCTGCGTAAAAACAGCGGAACCATTCCCGGCATTCGTCCGGGCAAACCCACTTCGGATTATATTTCCCGCGTTCTGTCAAGGATCATTCTGATCGGCGCAATTTGCCTGTCGATCGTCGTTTTGGTCCCGATGCTCAGCGGTTCACTGACCAACATCAACCTGGCCCTCGGCGGCACGACCATCATCATCGTTGTCGGCGTCGCGATCGAGACCGCCCGGCAGCTTGAATCCCAGATGCTCATGCGGCATTACAAGGGATTCCTCGAATAATCATGAAACTGATTTTTCTGGGAGCGCCCGGCGCGGGCAAGGGTACACAGGCAGAGGCAATCTGCAAAGCGCTGAACATCCCCGCGATTTCCACGGGCAACATCCTCAAGGCTGCGATGAAAAACGAGACCCCGCTCGGGTTGAAAGCCAAGTCCTATATCGAGGGCGGCCAGCTCGTTCCGGACGACGTCATCATCGACATCGTCAAGGCACGCATCCAAGAGGACGATTGCAAAGACGGATTTTTGTTCGACGGGTTTCCCCGTACGATTGCTCAAGCTGAAGCGCTTGATAAAATGGGCGTTTCCATCGACCGGGTCATCAATATCCGGGTGACGGACGATATGATTGTCAGACGCATCAGCGGCAGAAGAAGCTGCGCGGCATGCGGTGCCGTGTATCACATTGAGAACAAGAAACCCAAATGCGACAATATCTGCGACAACTGCGGCGAAAAACTCGTCATTCGCAGTGACGACGAACCGCAGACTGTGCAGAAACGCCTGGAGGTCTATCATACTCAGACCAAACCGCTCGAGCGCTATTATGCCGATAAGGGCCTGCTCTCTGAAGTGGATGGCGAAAAGGACACCGCTCTGGTGACCAAAGACATCCTTGAGGTATTGGGTAAATGATAGCCATTAAAAACGATTCCCAGCTGGTGCAGATGCGGCGTGCATGTAAAATCGCCGCAAATGCATTGGCCGTGGGTGCGGCAGAGATCCGGGAAGGGGTTACAACCGCCCATATCGACGCCGCCATTAAAAAATATATACTCTCCCAATCGGCAAAACCCAGCTTTTTGGGATACAACGGTTTTCCGGCTTCCGCCTGCATCTCGGTCAACGATGAGATCATTCACGGGATTCCCGGCGGACGGAAACTGTGTCAAGGAGATATCGTCAGTATCGACGTGGGCGCTTTCTTTGAAGGGTTCCACGGGGATACGGCGGCGACTTTTCCGGTCGGCGAATGCGACCCCGAAGACCTGCGGCTGCTTGAGGTCACGAAGAGCGCATTGTCCGCGGGAATCTCTGCCGCCAAGGCCGGAAACAGGATCGGAGACATTTCAAACGCGGTGCAAAACGTGGTGGAGAAAGCCGGATTCACGGTGGTGCGCGATTATGTCGGGCACGGAGTCGGCGAAAAACTTCACGAGGATCCCGAGGTTCCCAATTTCGGAAATCTGGGTCACGGCCCGCGGCTTGTCGAGGGCATGACGATTGCCATTGAGCCGATGGTCAACGCCGGCGGCTGGGAGATCGACATCCTAGACAACAATTGGACAGTGGTCACAACGGACGGAAAACATTCCGCGCATTTTGAACACACCGTTTTGATTACGGCCGACGGCGGGAAACCGCTGACGACAGCTGATTGAGGAGGTAGTTGCTTGTCGAAAGATGATGTCATCGAACTGGAAGGCGTAATTCTGGAAGCTCTTCCGAACGCCCAGTTCACCGTTCAACTTGCGAACGGACACAAAATTTTGGCGTACATTTCAGGAAAACTGCGGATGAACTTTATCCGCATTTTGCCCGGTGATAAGGTTACGGTGGAGATCTCCCCCTATGACCTCTCCAAGGGCAGGATAACATGGCGCTCAAAGTGAGCATTTTGGCAGGAGGTAATCAAAAATGAAAGTGAGACCTTCAGTGAAACCCATGTGCGAAAAGTGCAAGGTGATCAAACGCAAAGGCAAGGTTATGATTATTTGCGAGAATCCCAAACACAAGCAGCGCCAGGGTTAGAGCTGACAAACTAAACGGAGGTGTATTTGTTTGGCACGAATTGCCGGTATTGATCTGCCCCGCGATAAACGGGTCGAGATCGGGCTGACCTACATTTACGGGATTGGCCGTAAGCTCTCTAGCGATATCCTCGCCCAGACGGGCGTGAACCCCGATACCCGCGTCAAAGATCTGACCGAAGAGGATATTTCTAAACTCAGGGAATGCATAGACCATAGCTACCGCGTCGAAGGTGACCTGCACCGCGAAGTGCAGCTTAACATCAAGCGCTTGGTGGAGATCGGCTCCTATCGCGGAACCCGTCATCGCAAGGGTCTGCCGGTGCGCGGTCAGCGTACCAAGACCAACGCAAGAACCCGTAAGGGTCCGAAGCGTACCATCGCGAACAAGAAAAAGTAAGCGGGGAGGGCAATAATAAAAAATGGCTACTACGAGAAAAACCGCTACAACGCGTCGCCGCAAAGAACGTAAAAATATCGACCGCGGTGTCGCACACATTCAGTCGAGTTTCAATAATACCATCGTCACCATTTCCGATACGCAGGGCAACGTCATTTCATGGGCGAGCTCGGGCGAGATGGGATTCCGCGGTTCCAAGAAGTCCACGCCGTTTGCGGCGCAGACAGCTGCAGAAACAGCGGCCAAACTCGCTATGGATCACGGCATGAAGACCGTCGACGTCTTCGTAAAGGGCCCCGGTTCGGGACGTGAAGCCGCGATCAGAGCGCTTCAGGCCACCGGTTTGGACATCACGCTGATCAAAGACGTGACACCCATTCCGCACAACGGCTGCCGTCCGCCGAAAAGAAGACGCGTATAATGGAGGATTGAGTAAATGGCAAGATATACCGATTCGGTGTGCCGCCTGTGCCGCAGAGAGGGCCAGAAGCTCTTTTTGAAAGGCGACCGCTGCTACACCGACAAATGCGCTGTGTCCCGCAGACCCGGAGTCCCCGGCCAGCATGGACAGGGCAGAAAAAAGACCAGCGAATATGGCATCCAGCTGCGTGCAAAGCAGAAGGCAAAGCGCTACTATGGCGTTTTGGAGAGCCAGTTCCGCAAATATTTCGATATGGCGATCAAACAACCGGGCGTCTCGGGTGAAAACCTGCTCCGCATTTTGGAGAGCCGTCTGGACAACATTGTCTACCGCCTGGGTTTTGCGTCTTCGCGCAAAGAGGCCAGACAGATGGTTCTGCATCGTCATTTCACAGTTAATGGTTCGATCGTCAACATTCCCTCCTATCTTTGCAAAGCCGGCGACGTGATTGCGATGAAAGAATCCAGCCGTTCCGTCGAGACATTCAAGGATCAATTCGAAAGCAATGCGAAACCCATTCCGGCGTGGTTGTCTGCCGATAAGGCGAACATGACCGCAAACGTTGCGGCGCTGCCCACACGCGATGAGATCGACCTGCAGGTCGAGGAGCGTCTGATCGTCGAGTTGTATTCGAAATAATCCGGTATTTCCGTATCATGGTCCGCTTGGAGCGGTTACAGAGGAAATATCGTTTGTGCCGCGATTTGTTAAAATCGCGTGTTTACCTGGAAAAAGGAGGGTTTTAATTGTTGGAGATTCAAAAGCCCAAAATAGAAGTCAGCGAAATGAAGGCAGACGGTTCCTACGGCAAATTTGTCGTCGAGCCGCTTGAGCGCGGCTACGGCACGACTCTTGGGAACAGTTTGCGTAGAGTTTTACTCTCGTCATTGCCCGGTGTGGCGGTGACGTCGGTAAAAATAGACGGCGTACAGCATGAATTTTCCACCATTCCCGGCGTCAAGGAAGACGTGACAGAGATCATTTTGAATATCAAGGGTCTCACGCTCAAGCTCTTCTCCGATGGGCCCAAGACGGTTTACATCGAGGCGCAGGACGAATGTGAGGTCACCGCAGGCAGCATTAAGGCTGACGCGGAAGTCGAAATTCTCAACCCGTCCATGCATATTGCTTCATTGAGCGCGGGTGCAAAGCTGAATATGGAAATCGTTCTGGACAAGGGCAGGGGCTATGTCTCGGCCGAAAAGAACCGGGACAACTCTTCCGTGATCGGCGTTATTCCTGTCGACTCTATTTATACGCCCGTCACCAAAGTCAACTATACGGTTGAAAACACCCGTGTGGGCAACGTGACGGACTACGACAAACTCACGCTTGAGGTGTGGACGGACGGCACCATTTCCGCCCGTGACGCCGTATCTCTGGGCGCGAAGATCCTGGGCGAACTGCTGGTCCTTTTCATCTCGCTCTCTGAGGGTGCGGTTGACAGCGACATTCTGGTGGAACGCAACGAGAAGAGCAAGGAAAAGGTGCTGGAGATGGCAATCGACGACCTCGAACTTTCGGTTCGGTCGTTCAACTGCCTCAAACGCGCGGGTTTGAATACCGTCGAAGACCTGATCAACAAGAGCGAAGAAGAGATGATCAAGGTCCGCAACCTCGGCCGGAAATCCCTGGACGAGGTCATCGGAAAACTGGCTTCTTTGGGCCTTTCGCTCAAAAACGACGACGAATAATGCCGTTTAAAGCGGCTTGATTTAAGGAGTGTGGAAACAATGCCCGGAACCAGAAAACTCGGCAGGACGAGCGACCACAGAACCGCAATGCTGCGGGCCATGGTCACTTACCTGCTGGAAAAAGGCAAGATCGAGACGACCGTCACCCGCGCAAAGGAAGTCCGCGCACTGACGGATCAGATGATAACGCTCGGGAAACAGAATACACTGCACGCAAAACGGCAGGTGTTCGCGTTTGTCACCAAGGAGAGCGTCGCGGCCAAGCTGTTCAATGAGATCTCTCCGAAATACGAGAGTAAGAACGGCGGATATACGCGCGTGATCAAGACCGGTCCCCGCCGCGGTGATGCCGCCGAAATGGCCATCATCGAGCTGGTATAAAATCAAAAAGCCGCCCCAAAAGGCGGCTCTTTTGTTTTAGAAAATGGTTGGGACAGAAGGAGTTGTTTATGAAAAAGGCGGGACTATTTGTTTTGGCAGCAGTGGTGCTGTTTGAAGCCTGTGCTCCGTTGCCTCAGACCTCGTCCGCTTTATCAACTTCGTCCGTTTCGGTATTGGTAACGCTGTCGATTCCGAAAAAGTATGATTATGACTATCAGTCGGTCGAAAACGGCATTCAGATCACGAAATACAACGGATCTGATTTGAATGTGAAAGTACCCGATGAGATTGACGGTAAAAATGTGGTCAGTGTCGGCGATTGGGCGTTTGCCGAATCGGAAATCACCGAAGTAACCCTGCCGGATACGGTGACTTCAATCGGATGGGGTGCTTTTTCGGAGTGTGACGAGTTGAAAAAGGTCACGCTGTCCGAAAATTTGACAAACATCAGTAAATTTGCCTTTTCCAACTGTACGGAATTGACGAACATGGAGATTCCGGATGGCGTAACGACCATTGGATACGGTACATTTTCCGAATGCAGCGGCTTGAAAAGCGTCAAGCTGCCGGCGTCGTTGAAAAAGATCGAATTCGTCTGTTTTGCGGGCTGTAAGGTGTTGAAGAACATCGACATTCCCGACGGTGTGACTGAGATCGAGTACAGCGCTTTTTATAAGTGTAATGCGCTCGAGCGTATCACGATTCCGGCCAGCGTCACCGCGATCGGCGAAGGCGTCTTTGAGGAATGTAATCAGTTGACTGCGGTCTGTTACGGGGATTACAGCGCGCAATATTGCAGGGAAAACGGAATCGTCTATGTGAAAATGGATTAATTTTAAATCGGTCTGTAAGGAGGGAATCATGGAGTACAGAGAACTCGGAAAGTCCGGCCTGAAGGTCAGCACACTGTGTTTGGGGTGCTGGAGTTTCGGCGGAGACGGAAACAGCTATTGGGGCATCACGGAACAAACGGATGTCGACAGGCAGGTACAGGAGGCGCTGGAGCGCGGCGTAAATTTTTTCGACACCGCATACGGCTATAACGGCGGCGGCAGCGAAATTTCTTTGGGGAAAGCGCTCACGGGAAAACGCGATAAAGCCATTATCTGCGATAAAACGCCGATTTTTCCGATGGATCAACTGGGCAACTACACAGAAATTATCGCAGACACCTTGAAACGCCTGAATACGGATTATATCGACTTGCTGCTGATCCACTGGCCCAAACCGGATGAACAGCTGATGAGAGCGAATATCGAAGCCATTAAAAAGATTGTGGACGCGGGAATGGTTCGGGCGTTCGGCGTTAGCAATTTCGCGCTCAAAACAATGGATATCTGCGAAGAACTCGGCATGAAACCCTGTGTGGATGAAATGGCATATAACCTGATGAGTCGTGGAATTGAAGCAGAGGTCATGCCCTATTGCATTAAGAACAATATCGGCGTGATGGCCTATATGCCCCTGATGCAGGGGGTTCTGACGGGAAAATATGCGAACTATAACGAGATTCCCGATAACAGAAAGCGCACGGTTCATTTTAGTTGGCGCGGTAATACTGCGCTCGGGCACACCAGCCCCGGCGCGGAAGCGGAACTGGAAACGCTCCTTACAGGTATGAAAAAGCTGTCCGGTGAAACGGGATACACCATGGCCGAACTGGCCATTGCCTGGCTGATGAAAAAGCCCGGCGTGTCCAGCGTGATTGTGGGTTCCAGAAACACCAAACAACTGCTCGAAAATATCAAGGCGATTGAAATTTCACTGACGCCTGATGTGGTTTCCGTACTCGACGCCGCCAGTGCGTCGATGTTACAAAAACTCGGTCCGGTGGTTGATATCTGGAAGAATCTCAGTGACACCAGAGTTTGGTGAGAAATCACTTCATATACGGAAAATAAAAAACCGGACAGAAAAATCTGCCCGGTTTTTATAATGTCGAAAATCATCCGTAGTAATACGCAGTTTCTTTGCCGATGGCGGCGTTAATTTTATCAAGAAGAGCGTTGCCGCCCATGTTCAACATCTCTTCCCGATATCCGTCTACAACTTCCCGGACTGTATATTTGGTACTCGTAATCGCACTTTTGATACAGCTCATATACAGCGTCTGTATATAAAGATCGTTGTTTACGGCTGTATTTATTTCCTTTGAAATCGTTGCTGAATATAATGCCGGAACCTCGACGATTATTCCTTTTTTAAATGAATCATACAGAAGTGTGAATCGGTCATTATATTCATCCGCTTCAGCCTTCGCTTCTTCATCAATGACGCCGTTTGGGCTGAAAAAGATATTCGCGTCCGAATAGGGAAAAATATCTGTCAGGCCGCCGGTTAAATTCGGCATGGGAGGGTATGTATAACTTCCGTCGGCGTTTTGCGGCATTTTGACAGTGATCGTTCCGTCACTGTTCAAAACATAGTGGTCGGAACTGCCCAGCCAGCACTCCAAATAGCAGTCTTCGGAACCGAACAACATATTAATAAACTGATTAATGGTTTCTTTGGGCTGCGGTGTGCCTTTGGTCATAGCAAAACCGCGGGTAGTGGTTAAGGCGAGTTGCGGGTATTCGGGATTTAGGGTAAATAGTTCGGTGCAGTTTTCATAATCGAAGTACTGAAAGTAAGATGTGCAGGATATGCCAGCATTAAAATCTGTATATGCAATCTTTGAATCAGAAAAATTGATATTCAATGCGCCCGCTTGATAAAGTTCCCGAAGATATTCAAGCGCGTCAACAGCAGCGTCTTTTGTTAAAAAATCCACACAGCAATCTTCGGTGGGATCATAACTTAACGGACTAATTATTTGATATTTGTAAAGCCCGAACGCATTTAAAATATCGGTTAAACCCAACATATAGTAAGAAGTGATAGCAGTTTTACCGGTTGATTGTGTATATGCTTTCGCAAAGTCACTGAATGATTGAAGATCGGTAACGGTAATTCCGGTCTCTTCTAATGCCTCATCGGTAATGATACGGGCGTTTTGCGCCCGAAACATGTATGTGGGTATCGCATAAATTTGTCCGTCTACTTTAAAAGTATTTTTTAACTCATCGGGCAGAGATTGCCAAATCGCATTATCGGCAAGATAATCATCTAACGGCAGAAGTTGGTCGATTGTGCTGCTTAATATTTGCGAAGATGAGACTTCTATCAAACCCGCAAATTCATCGTCGTCGTATAACACATCTTTAATTTGGTCTAAAACAGTATTATCATATACACCGTCTGTGTAAAAGCATGAGGTAATATTTAATTCAACGCCGTATCGAAAGTAGATCTCCTCCAGCCAGTCCTCTTTATATTGTTCGGCATTTTCCGAATCAGCTGTAAAAAAATTGCGTGCGAGGATATTGATGGATGATACTTGGCCGACTGTTGATTGGAAATTGCTCGACAGCGAAGTTGAGGCAGTCCCGCAGCCGGACAGCAGCATCAGGCCGCAGATGAACAGTGAAACTACGAGTTTTAACAGCTTTTTCATGATAGTTCCCCTTTCAATTTTCGGCTATGATGAAACGGAATGGTCAAGACCATTCCCTACAGTTGTTTTTACCCGTAATAATACGCGGTTTTCTTGCCGATGGCGGCGTTCATCTCGTCGAGCATGTCGTTGCCGCCGAGTTCGAGCATGGCCGCTTTGTACTCATCCACGATCTGCTGTATTGTTTTATCATTAAAGCCGGGAAAATAGATTGTGTATAAAATAATATCCTGATAATATCTGTGGGCAACATCTTCCCATTTTGCGTTGTAAGTTGCCGATTGGATTACTTGATACTCCGATGGAATTTTGACGAGCGACCCGTTCTCCAATGAATTACTGAACATCTTTAAACGCGCTTTATTTTTGGCGTCAACATCGGTGCCGATATCGGTGCCGTCGTCACCGCTTTGGATGTATGAAATATTCGCATCCGAAAAGGGGACGAGTTCCGTTAGGCCGCCCGCTAAATTGGGGGCGCAGGGGTACACGGCATTGCCTTCGGAATCCGTTGACATCTTGATCGTGAGCGTGCCGTCGCTGTTCAGGATGTAATTGTCCGAACCCAGCCAGCAATCCAGGTAGCTTTGCTCCGAACCGAACAGCATGTCAACTAAGAGATTGACGGTCTCTTTCGGTTGGGGGGTATCCGCAGTCATGGCGAAACCGTTTGTTTGGGTGTACAAGGCCTGCGGGTATTCGGGATTCAAAGTGAGTATTTCGGTGCAGTTGTTATAATCATAATAAGGAACATATTGCGAAGCCAAAATGCCGGAATTAAATAATTCCGCGAGCTCCTCCGCATCCTTATCACACAGAGACTTGGAATTATTCAACTTCCATATATACTCCAACGCCTCAACGGCATTGGGTTTTGTCAGCCAGTCCACATAACAATCCGCCGTCGGATCATAACTGAATGGAATTTGTTCGTCGGTTCCGGGATAAAGCCCGAAAGCGTTCAGAATATCCGTCACATCCGAAATTAAAGAACTGTCGGCGGGGTTTCCCGTTTTCTTTCTGTAGGCCTCGGCGAAAGCGAGGAATGAATTGAGATCGGTCACAGTGACTCCGGTTTTCTGCAGTGCTTCGTTATTAAAAACGCGGGCTTTTTGTACCCCTTCGGAGACAGAAGCCGGAATGGCATAGATGTGACCGTCGACTTCAAAGAGGGATTTGAAGTCCTCGGGCAAGGCGTTCCAAACCGGATTATCGGCAAGATAATCATCCAAAGGAATATAAAAGTCAGGTAAATGATAAACAGATGATTTTTTAACTGAATACAGGCCTGAAGAACTGTTGCTTTTTGAGGCCTCACGATAATCCTTGAAAATGTTAAATTTCACGCCGTACCGCTCGGACATTTCGTCCAGCCATTTCTGCTTGGCCTCTTCGGCGTCTGGCGCTCCGGTATATTTGAAAAAATCCGGCGCGATAATATTAAGCGCTTCGGGGTAGCCGCTTGTCTGCCCCGCGAGTTCACTCGGCAGCGAGCTTTTTGGCATTGTTGTGCAGCCGGACAGCAGCATCAGACCGCAGATGAACAGTGAAACCACGAGTTTAAACAGCTTTTCCATGATAGTTCCCCTTTCAATTTTCGGCTATGATGAAACGGAATGGTCAAGACCATTCCCTACAGTTGTTTTTACCCGTAATAATACGCGGTCTGTTTGCCGATGGCAGCGTTCATCTCGTCGAGCATGGCGTTGCCGCCGAGGTCGAGCATTTTTGATTTGTATTCATCCACGATCTGCTGCACTGTTTTATCGGAACGTGAAACCGCAGATAAAAAGCATTTTATATACAGGGAGGAAAGATCATTATATTTATTACTGCCGTTCGCTGTATAACCGTTATAAGTCGCCGATTGTATGATTTGATATTCCGGAGGCAATTTTACAACGGACCCGTCCTGGAGGGAATCATTCAACAGCTTCACCTGTACTTTGTGATCTTCGATCTCTGAGGTCGTGGCGACAGTCCCGTTTTGACTATATATAATATCCGTGTACGAATAAGGGAAAATCTCCGAAAGACCGCCCGTTAAATTCGGCATGGCCGGAACGACAAAATTGTCATCCAAGTCCTGTGTCATCGCAACCGTGATCGTGCCGTCTCCGTTTTGAGCAAAACCGTTTGACGAGCCCAGCCAGCAATCAAGATAATTCTGTTCGGAGCCGAACAACAGATCGATGAAAAAATTGATGGTCTCTTGGGGTTGCGGCGTGTCTTTGATCATGGCAAACCCCTTTATTTCGGTGAAGGCAACCTGCGGATATTCGGGATTGAGGGTCAGCACTTCGGTGCAATCGGAATAATCGAAATAAGGTGCATATTTCGAAGCCCAAAGCCCCATTTTAAAGAAATCGCTTCCGGTTGCATATCGGTAAGTAAGCGCTCCGGCATTCGTGAGTTCCCGCAGGTACTCCAGCGCGTCGACGGCGGCGGGTTTGGTCAGCCAGTCTGTAAAACAATCCGCCGTCGGATCATAATTGAATTGAACGTAGGCATCTTCTCCCGGGTAAAGGCCGAAGGCGGTCAAAACGTCCGCCACTTCGGAGATAGCGGCGTTATCGGTGACTTTTTTGGCGTTTTGTATATAAGCTAAGGCAAATTCTCGGAATGAATTGAGATCGGTCACCGCGATCCCGGTCTTTTCCAAGGCCTCGTTATGAATGATACGGGCTTTTTGAATCAGGGTAACGGAAGTCGGAATCGCATAGATATGACCGTTGATTTCGTAAAGGGATTTAAAGTCCTCGGGCAGGGCTTTCCAAATCGGATTATCGTCGAGATAATCTTCCAGCGGCATATACGGATCAGAATCGGTAACGGATTTTTTGAGTGCATCGGCAGAGCCGATTTGCGTCAAACCGACATAGTTCGGTTTTTTCGGCTGCGGAGCGGGGGTAGATTCCTCGCTTTCGAATTCCAGCGACACATAGCCATCCACATAGCTGGGACTTTTCGGAACCGCCACATATCCGGTGTCGTCTATATAGGCTTTATAATTCGGATAGATGTGAAGAATGATACCGTACCGTTCGGATGTTTCATCAAGCCATTTCTGCCTGATTTGATCGGTATTGATCGCGCCGGTTGCTTCGAAAAAATCAGGCGCAATGATATTAATGGATTCGGGGAAATCGGCATTCGCCGCCCGGAGCTCATCCGGCAGGGAAGTGGAAGGCGTTGCGCCGCAGCCGGTCAGGAATACAAGAAAACAAACCAGCAATGAAACGGTGATTTTAATCGAATTTCTCATAAATTTCCCCTTCTAATATGATATGAATTTTTCCATAATTTCGGAAGATATAAAAATTATACCATACATTATATGACAAATGAAATTAGATTCAGTGAACTTTTTGTGAGAAAAGCCCTAAAAACACAAAACCGGACGGATTATCGCTCGGTTTTGTGTTTGGCAGGAGGTATTGGCAGATTTATTAGAAAATCACCCGTAATAATACGCGGTTTGCTTGCCGATGGCGGCGTTCATCTCGTCGAGCATCCGATTGCCGCCGAGGTTGAGCATCTCTTGTTTGTAATCATCCACGATCTGCTGAATGGTATAATCGGTTCTTGTCAGCGCATCCTTGATGCAATGTTCAAAAAGAGCGCAAATATCATTATAATTTGTATAATAAGAAGGGTTATTGATGATCGAATATGCCGGAGAAATTTTTACAACAGTCCCTTTATCAAGCGCATCGCTGAGGACTTCATAGTCCTTATTTATCTTACCCGCTGCTATCTCCGAGTTATTTGTTACTACACCATCTTGACTGTACAATATGTTCGCGTCTGAATAAGGGAAGAAATCCGGAAAGCCACCGGTCAGTTTCGGCATTGCGGGAGCCGTATAACTGCCATCGGCGTTTTGAACCATATTCATTGTAATCGTCCCGTCGCTGTTCAAAACATAGCCGTCGGAAGAACCCAGCCAGCAGTCAAGATAGTTTTGCTCCGAGCCGAACAGCATGTTGACGAAAAAGTTAATGGTCTCTTTGGGCTGTACGGTATCTTTGGTCATATAAAATCCGTTCACATAATTGTTTAATACTTGCGGATATTGCGGATTTAAGGTGAGCACTTCATTATAATTATCGGGATTATACAAACCATAGGTAGCTTGATGAGATGCGGTGTTCATATCGTAGGTCGGTTTTTGAAAATCACAGTTTAGTGCACCGACTTGGTAAAGTTCTCGCAAATACTCCAATGCGTCGACAGCGGCGCCTTTGGTCAGGAAGTCCACATAACAGTTCTCGGTCGGGTCGTAACTGAAACCGTTTGTCATCTGCGTATATAACCCGAAAGCATTCATCACATCATTCATGTCGAAGAAGCTGTCGGAACTGATCGTATAATGTCCCGTTGATTGTGCATAGGCGGTTCCGAATTCCTTCAGCGAGTTCAGATCGGTGACGTCAATGCCCGTCTGTTCAAATAAATCTTTTTGGAAAACGCGGGCGCGCATATGATAGGATACAAAGGTGGGGACAGCATATATATGGCCATTCACCGAAAACGTCGATTTGATCTCATCGGGCAGGGCGTTCCAAACCGCATTATCGACGAGGTAATCCTCCAACGGGACTGCAAAATTGCGGTCAATGGCCGACTGCAGGGTATTCATCGCCTCGATTTGGACTAATCCCGAGAATTTTTCTTTGCCACTGAAAACATCTCGGTTCTTATTCGCTCCGGTCATCACGGGGGTTCCGCTTTCCGTATAGGTATTGGAATAAACGGTGATTTGGACACCGTAACGCGCTAACATCTCGTCCTGCCACTGCTGCTTGGCGGTCTCGGCGTTTCTGTCGGCTGTATCCCAAAAGAAAGTCGGCGCGATGATTTCGAGGGTCTCGGGATAATTGTTTTCTTGTCCGGCGAGTTCGCCGGGCAGAGAATTATTTAGCGCAGACGCGCAGCCGTCAAGAAGTAACAAGACGCAGGCAATGAGTGCAATGACTGATTCTATAACTTTTTTCATGAAGATTCCTCCTTGCTGAATCTAATGAGGAAATAAAACAGATGTCAATTATTCCCTTATCATAAAAACGATTATACATCCGGAAATCTTACATGTCAAATGCTTTAATTTCAAATTGCAGACATTCGTTTATTTTTTATAAGTACAGCCGCGTTTGAAAACAAATACCGGAGACCAGATCGGATGCGGCGTCTTTCAGGCGCTTGGGCTGCGTTGTAAAGAATTCCACCACCGGCTCGCCTTTTTTGATATTCCAAAGCCCCGCCACTTGCCCGTTTACGGCGATGGTCGGGAGGCAGATGCCCGATTTCATGATGACCGCGCTTTTATATTCCGGCGGCAGAACCGCGCTTCGTTCTATGTAGGAAACAATAAGCGGGTCGAATCCGGATAACAGCGTCAATTCGGGAATATCGCCTATATCTGTGTTATCGTCGATGGAATAATAGACGTTCTTATTATATTCAAAGCAAGTATACTTGTCCAAATTTAAAGCGGACAGTTCCTTCCTTCTTTCCCGCCACAACCCGAAAAACCATGCCGCGTCCGTGAGCGTTGCGGGGCCGTAAGCTGCGAGGAATCTTTCAAATAACTCGGGTAACACCTCTTCGGGCGTCCGGGTTGGTTCGGCGTCGATCAAATCGAAATCGCGGCTTGTCATATCGCGGAAGGCGACTTTGCCGAGTCGCGCCAATTCGCAGAAAATCCCGCCCCACGGCGATAATGCCCTGTCGATTGTATGATGGTCGTATTCGTCCGCGAAAATCAGGCGCATTTCGGCGCGGGAATAGATGCCGTCCTCCATCAGCTCCACGACTCTGTCGGCGATCTGTTTATACCGCTCCCCCCAGCGCCAATCACCCGCATTGAGCGCAAGCAGCGTCGGCAGGTCGTCGGGCGCCACGCCGTGCAGTGCGTGGTGAATCCACGTTTTGATGAGGGAGGTTTTCCAGCCTGTCAGCTCCGCGCCACGAATCAACGCGGAAAAAACGACGTTGCGGTGAAACCAACAATGCAGCCCGAGAAGTTCATGCGAGAGCTGCACAATATCATCGCACCCGCGCGACAGATACAGCCCGTGCATGCGCCTTCTCAAAATTTGCTCCGTGATTTGATCCATCACTGATCTCCAAGATATTTTCGCATGATGCTGGTTTTGCCTAGATTTTTCGTTACGACAAAGCCCATCTTTTCAAACAGCGGGCGGGTTCCGTGGTATGCTTCAAATTGGTCGCATTCACCGGAAGGCGGATAGACCTCGATGAAATCATAACCAGCGGCTTCCGCGTCGGTGCAGGCACGTTCGAGCAGTTTTGTTGCAATGCCCTTGCCGCGCAGATTAGGTGCGACCAGAAAGCATACGACGGAGAGTATTTTTTTCGCTTGATTATCCGGTTCGCAGAGCTCCGGCGCCAATGCACTATAAGCTGATTTGTCGTTGGCATTGCACCAACCCGAGACTTTGCCATCAGCATAGGCCAGATAGCCCTTGAGTTTCCCCTTACGCACAAATTGTATTGCCCGTTCGCGCCAGGGGTTATCCAACCCGGCATCTTCGGCATCCCAGGCGGGTTCAAAATGAAAAGCCAAACAATAGCACGATGCCCATTCCGGATGATCGGAAAAGGCGACATGATCGAAAAACTCCAGATAATCGCCGAGCAGTTCGGGAGTCAGGGCGCGGATTTCAAGTTCCATTTCAAGGTCTCCTTTTATCGTTTATAATCAAATCACTTCAGCGCTTTTCGCATAACCACTCTACCGTCCCGTTCGCCGCATTGATAAAATCCGCATTTTTCATACATCGCCAAAGGTCCGCCGAATTCATGGTCTGATCCACCGGATTCCTTATAGGCATATGCCTCGACGAACTCAAAACCGTCAGCGGCAGCGTCATTGCAGATGCGCTCCGTCAATTGCGTGGCGATACCCTGCCGTTGCATGTTCGGGGCGATCATAAAGCAGAAGATGGATTTTACCCGTATGTTTTCATGGGATTCCTCGATTGGCCAATAAGCGCGAAGATAATTGACACCGCGCAGGCAATTCCCGGTGGCATTGCACCACCCCACAATTTCATCGCCGTGATAGGCCAGATAGCCCTGTATGCTGCCGGCTTTGACAAATTGAATGGCATGCGCCCTTCTTTCCTCTTCAGTCGGATACCAGTGATCGTTGCCGACATAGGAATCGTCGTTACGCCAGGTGACACAATAACATTTCACGCCGTTTCCCTCGACATTATGGGCGTCGTATCAAAAAAACGCGCGTAATCTTCCGCAAGATCAGGAGTCAGTTTTCGGATTTCAAGTTCCATCTCAAGGTCTCCTTTTCATGTAGTAGTGTTCACGCCCGGGTTCCCAATCAAAAGGTTCGAATCCGGCGGCTGTCAGGGCTGCAATTCGCTCTGTCGAGGCAGGAACAGCTTTGGCGACGATTTTTTCGCAGTTGAAGTCGTCAAAGAAAGCGTCGGCTGTTTGAATCAATTCGGACAGGTGGGACTTGTTTTCATAGTCGGATTTGATATCGATTCGCAAAACGCCGTAATCGCCACCAAAAATCTCCACAGTGCCGACGGCTTTCGATTTGGGCTTATCCACGATGCCGAAACGGACGAAATACCCATTTTGATACGCATACAGCCAGCCCTCGATGCAGTTTTGCATCTCCTCGAGCGTGGAATAGCGAAAATCGCTGGTGCAGTAGTCGGCGTTAAAAAACTGCTGTGCTTTCGGGTCGGAGTAGCATTCAAGCAGATCCGCCGCGTCATCAGATGAAATAAACCGCAGAATAAAATGTTCGGTTTCATAAACCGGGCAATTTCCATATGGGTCGGGTCTGCCGTTTTTCAGCAGTTCGATTACGTCCTGTTCGGTTTTGCATTTATCGTAATCGCCGGTCAAACCGTCCGGTCTGTGGTAGAAAATGCCGCGATTCGTGTTTTTATAAAGATATTCTGCGAGTTTTTCAAGCCCCTCGGATTTGGCGACCGAATTAAACGCTCTTATGCGGATACCTTTGTGCATTTTCTTTTCGCATGGCCATTCGGCGCACAGATAGCAGTAAGTCAGCCCCTTCGACCGGCAGCAGGTTTTGATCTCGCAATCGTCATTTTTCATTCGGCAGCCCGCACAAGTTTTGTTGTAACTGCACAGGGCACACACCAAACCACAAATCCCGTAACTTTTTTCTATGTCCTTAATCGTCATAATAACCTCCGCTATTTTGTTTTGTTTTATTTTAACAGAAGAATTACGACAACCTAATGTCATAGTTTTTGATATAATTTTACAAGGCCTTCGGCAGCGGTCAGAATGCGATGCCGGATGTGTTCGGGTTCGAGAACTTCGACGCTGTCGCCGAGTGAGAGCAGCATGCTGAGCCAGAAGGCCTCGCTCTCTATGACGTGTAGGGTCATCAACGCGTCGCCGTTTTCGAGTTCTTCTGTGATGACGCCGCTCAGGTATTCAATTGCACGTGCTTTAGCTTCGGCTTTACAGCGTGCTTTGACGGTTGTGACAGGGCGGGGATCCTTTTGATCAATGGTATGCAGGATAACATCAGCGTTATCGTGTTCGCGGGTGAAAGTGCTGTCGGTGATCTCGAGGTCGTGCATACGGACGAGTTTATAAGTGCGATAGTCGCCACGGACGCGGGAATAGGCCAACAGGTACCAAGCATACCAACGATAAACCGCCGCGATGGGTTCAACAGTGTGGGTTCGGGTCACGTTTTCGGCGTTGGTATAGGAAAAGCTGACCGCGTGTTTTTGGCGGATAGCTGTTTGGAGGGTTTGAAGCAGGTGCTCCTCGCCCTCGCGCAGGATCGAAAAATCCAGAATGATACCGCTTTCGTCGGGACCGGAGAGCGCAGAGAGCTTTTCAAGCGTTGCGCTGACCTTCGGATCGTTGGTGGCGGTTGCGAGGCCGCGCAGCGCCGTGAGGATATGGGCGTAATCCGCTTTTGTGGCCGCATGGCGCTCCATCGAAAAAGTGTCGGTCAGTTCGTAACCGCCGCTTGCGCCGGTGTCGGCAATGACGGGAATTCCGGCAAGGCAGAGGGCGTCAATGTCGCGCTGGATGGTGCGTACCGAGACCTCGAACCGGCGCGCAAGTACGCTGGAGGAGGTCTTGCCGTGATTAAGCAAATACACAGTGATGGCATACAAGCGATCGATTTTCACACACATTCTCCTCTGTGTTTATAAATGTAGGGGCGGATAATATCCGCCCGCATGGAATAACCACTGTTATCGAATCGGAAGGGATAATATATTACTCCCTCTTACATAGAATGTCTTTCATTATTGTAACGGGCGGATATTATCCGCCCCTACAGTGATACCGATACCTTTTATTGCAATGGCTCAAAGTCCTGCGCGCCGTGGCCGCAGACGGGGCAGATGATGTCCGGAGGCAAGGGCTCGCCCTCGTAAATCCAGCCGCAAATTTTGCAGACATAACCCTTTTTGCCATCGGCTTTGCCGGCGGACTTTGCGGCGGGTTTGGGCTTGATGTGGTCAAAATAATACTGATAAGTGACCGATTCGCCGTCCGAGAGAATATGCGCTTCGGTCGTATCGGCGACGAACAGGGTGTGGGTGCCGAGGTCTTTGGAAAAAGTGACTTTACCCGAGAGCAGCGCATTGGCGTATTTAGTCAGATACAGCAGGCCGTTTTCGGAGCGTTCGACATCGGAAAAACCGTCGAATTTATCCACGTTGCGGCCGCTTTGATATCCGAAACGCCAATAGAGTTCATAAGGGGCGTCGGTGGTGAGTGCCGAGACGTTAAACAGGCCGGTCTCAGCGATCAGTTCATGGGTCAATGAGGCTTTGTTGACCGTGACGGCGAGCTGCTTGGGTACGTCGGTAACCTGTATGACAGTATTATTAATGCTTCCATCTTGTTTTTTGTTGTTACCTGAGCTTAAAAGGTACAGGCCGTAGCTGAGTTTGAAAAACGCGGCGTTTTGGAGTTCGGGCATATTTTTACCTTTCTTTCATAGTGATTCAAGAAGTATGCAACGCAGAAAATAAGGAAGTTGGAAGCGTTCGCTATGCAGCGAACAGTCAGCAGCTTTTATAACGCGTTTTAAACGCGGGGAAACCGATTTAGATGGTTTCCCGATGACATTCCTGGCGGTCATTCATCTCCGATCAAGTCTTTCTTTTCAAATTTTTCAAAGATGATCGTATCAAAATTCTTCTGCGCATGGGCGAACTGCTTGTCGCCGCGTGCTGTCCATGCTGCCAAAAAGGGCTTATATACGGCGCGGCAGAGCCGGAAACCCCAGGGAGAAAGATCAGTGAACTTATAAGCGATAAAATCGGGGCGGGAGAAGACATTGATCAACAGATGACGCATCATAAAACGCTTGAATCGGGCTTGTCCGTTATCGATGCGCATTGCGGATGAAAGCTGACCCCGGATGATCTCGGGGCGGTTTTTAATAAACCACCCGGTGATAAACGGGCTGAATGATTCCATACACCAATCGCCCCGATAGGTATCCATGAGTCTACAGGTCTCAAGGCATAATTCAGGACAGCTGTTGCCGGAATAGGGTTTGATCTCACAGATAACAGGGACGCCGCCGAGCACTTCTAAAACCTCGGAGAGCAGCGGGATATGCTCGTCCGTTCCGCTGAGCCGGTATTGTCTGAGTTCCTTGTAAGTCAGGTCGAGAACCTTTTTATCGACATCGCACATGTAGTTCAGATCACCGAAATGCAGGACTACGATCTGTTTGTCTTTTGTGAACTGAACATCGAGTTCGACGCCGATATTTGCCTCTTTGGCAGCTTTGAACGCCGCGAGTGAATTCTCGGGAATGCCGTTGCCGTGCAGGCCGCGATGGGCAAATTTTTTGCCGCGAAACGCAGAATAATCTCTTTTTTTATTCGGGGCGATTAAGAAAAGAACGAGCAGGAACAAAAACAGTGCGATTGTGACAAGAATGATCAGAATTTTTAATAAAACAGGCACTATGACAGCCATCCTTTGATATGAGTTTGTGAAATTCCGTATTTACACTTTCTGTTGTGAAAGGGAGACATTAATCTCCGACATCGAGCATTTCGAGTTTTTCCTTCGCGGGCTTTGGTTTATTGTCACCGTGTTTGACAAAGATCATCGTCACGAACGACAGCGCCACAAACAGCGTGCCGTAGGGGAACAGCGTCCAGTAACCGATGTATTGGAGCAGATAACCCGAGGCGATGGGCGTGATGGTCTGAGCCGCCATCGAAAACGTGTAATAATATCCCGTGAACTGGCCGATATCCGAGCCCTTGCACATCTCGACGACCATCGGCAGCGAGTTGACGTTGATCGCCGCCCAGGCCAGTCCGATCAGCACAAAGAGCACATAGAGGATCGGGGAGAACTGGTCGGAGGCTTGTGTGAAGAGATAGCCGGCGAAAAAGCAGGACGCCAATAATACGATGCCCGCCATGATGGTCTTTTTACGCCCGATTTTGGAGGCCAAAATACCGATGGGGATGTAGGAGACGATGGCACCGACTGTGGCGACCGTCAGGCACATGCTCGCGTCGCCGAGTGACATATTCCACTCCTGCTCGGCGTATTTGGTGAAGGCGGTCGTGATGGCGTTATAGCCCATGAACCAGAGTGCAATCGAGGAAAGGATGAAGCCCAAGCTGCGTTTCACATCTTTGGGCAGGCTGGTTTTGCCGGTTTTTTCGTCGGTGACGACAAGATTTTCTTCAGGGTGAGCATCCTCATACACTTTGGTCTCAGCATAGAGTTTCGGTTCCCGAATGGTGAGAAATAAAATCACTACCGAGACAACCATGATGGCGGAGACAATGATGAATAACGGCTGATAATTGACGTGTGCAAGTCCCTCGGTGCGCTTTTTGGAATATAAGAAGGTGGTCAGGATTAAGTAGATAACACCGCCGACCGCACCCATCAGGTTGATGACGGCGTTTCCTTTGCTGCGCAGCGGTTTGATCGTCAGATCAGGCATCAAGGCGACCGCAGGGGAGCGGTAAACACCCATCGAGACCAGCAGCAGACCGAGTCCGACGATGAAGAAAATCTTAAGCAGTTCGGTCGGGGTGGAAAAATAGGCGTTGTCAAAGAAGGGCAGGAAGTTCATCAAAATGACCGCAAGCCCTGTTCCGATCAGGATAAACGGCATTCTGCGTCCGATTTTCGTGTTTACACGGTCGGAAAATGCCCCGAACAACGGCAGCAGAAACAGCGCTAACACGTTGTCGGCGGCCATAATGATGCCGGCGGCACCGTCGCCGATTCCAAACGTGTTTTTCAGAATCAGAGGGATGACGTTGTCATACATCTGCCAAAACGCACAGATGGACATAAAGGCCAGACCGATCAGAATCGTACGCTTGTAGTTGAGCTTCATCATAATTACAGCCATCCTTTTATAAAATTTAAGGGATCTTTTGTATGATTGAATTTAAAACACAAATACCCGCTGAATCATGAGATGATTCAGCGGGTACATCATTATGCCTTAGCGACTTCCATTGCGATTTTCTCCCATTCGACCAGACGGTTGAAGTCGTGTTTTATGGTGCTGACGTCTTTGAGGATGAATTCGACCGGACAATTATTGCTCTCGGCAGCTTTTTTGATGTTCGTCAGATAGGCGCGTACCATATCTCCGTCAAAAGTCGGGGCGGCAAGATGCGCAGGATTAGGCTTTGACGAGAAGACATAGTCGCCGGCGATGGCGGCTGCACCGATTTCCGGCGTCGTCCATGGGCTCATGCTGACCTTGCGGACATTCGGGATTTTGCGGACCTGATCCATTTTGCGGTCGAGCGGGTCACAGCAGCCGTAATAGACCAGACCGAGATGCTGAGCCCACTCTTTGCAGTACTCGACTTCAAATTCCTCGAACATGGCCGGAGAAACGGTAGAGAGCATCTGTGCAAGCCCGTAAGCCCAGGTGTCGCTGGCGCGCACATGATTGGGATCAAAGCCGGGCTTGGGCAGCTCGTCGGTAAATGCGCCGGTGCAGTGGATGTATTCCTGATTGTATCCGAGCAGTCCGCGTTTTTCGAGTTCAAGCAAATTGCCGACATACAGGTCGGTGAATTTACGCATGATTTTATGGACAAATTCGGGGCGCTCCATCATATCGTACAGCGGATTTTCGACACCGCGGTACATCGAGAGGTGATCCCAGATGTCGTTAGGCGGATTGACGCCGTTTAATATAACCGGCAGGATACCGTCGAACAGTTCGTGCGCCTCGGCCAGATGTTTCATGGTCGATTCTTCGTTGTAAACGATGGGCTTGGGTGTGAGGGCGTCAACGATCTCGTCGGTCTCGAGCTGGTCGTGATAATAATGCCCCTTGACTTCGCTGCTCTCTTCAACGCTGGCGGTATCTTCGTCAACCCTGAGGCCGAAATCATGAATGCCGCCGACTTCTTTGGTGACCGTGAAATTGTCTTTTATAACCGCGTCGGCAGGGAGATATTTAAAGCGGAACAGCATCCGGCGCATCATCTTTTCGGCCCGCTGCCAATAGGGGTCGGAGGTCACGACGCCGGTCAGTTCCTCCTGGGGGAATTCGTTCCAGGGCAGCTGATCGATGATGACCATCGGGCGGATCGGTTTCAGTCCGTTCAGCGCCCGCCAGCCCTTTTCGCGTTCGGCGTTGACCGGGTCGCAGGCGGCCTCGTGCGTCTTTTTGGCGAGTTCCCGCAGTGCGGAGATTTCTTGTTTGTTGAGATTCATGAGTAGAACCATCCTTTCACATTTGAAAGATTTTATTTATATTTTTTAATGATGCGGACATCTTTTCCGGTAAGCAGAAAATCGGCATATTCGCCCATAATGCGCGAGACCAGCCGCCGGGGATAGTGCTCATCGAGTTCGCCGGGTTCGAGGTTGGTGCTGATGATCGTGGGTTTGCGGGCGAGAAGACGGTCATTGATAATCGTATACAACTGCGATTGGATAAAAGCGTTGAGGTATTCGGTGCCCAGATCATCTAAAATCAACAGATCGCAGTTTAATACCGTTTTTAAGGCGTCGGTGTCTTCATTATTGGAAAACCGTTCGCGGTCGAGTTGGGCAAACAGGTCGTTGGCCGGAATGTAGACCACCGAGAACCCGCGTGCAAGCACGACCGAAGCCACCGAAAGCGCAAGGTGGGTTTTGCCGAGTCCCGGCTGACCCCAGAGCAGCAGGCTCTTGGACGCCGGAGAAAAATTGGATGCATAACCGCGCAACTTGTTATAGATTTGCGTCATTCTGGCGCGCGGCGATTCTCCGAGCTTCGGGTCGTTTTTATCGTCGTAAAAAGTGAGGTCGAATTCCTCGAACGTATGTAACTTCATCGGGGAACGTTCGTTCAGGGAGCGGGTGTTGAGCTCGGTGATGAGCTTTTGCACGCAATCGCAGCGTTTTCCGTCGGTGATGCCGGTATCCTTGCAGACCGGGCAGGAATAGATCGGATCGAGCCAGTTTTCGGGCTTGCCGAGGGATTTTAAAATCTTCGCCTGTTCAGCACGAAGAGCCTGAGAACGGTCTTTCAACTTGGGCAGATGATCGGTATTGCCGGATAGCACAACACGCACAATAGCGGCAACGAGTTCGGAATTTTCGGTTGAAATATCAAAAATGCGCGGATTCAGCCGCCGGCATTCCTCAAAACGCCGCTGCTGTTCGCGCAAATTCCGTTCGCGGACGGCGGCGAGTTCGTCTGCCGCTTTTCGCAGGATATCCTCGTTCATCGACCGCACACCCCCATGGTTCTATTTTACATCAAACGTCTTTAATAGACAAGGCATTTTTCAAAAATTCATCGTTTGCAGCCTCATCTGTTTTTTTACGAGAGGCCTTTGTAAAGCGGTTTTGTTTGAAGATCTTGGCTTGTTCAAGGGTGGCGACTCCGTTTTCACTCCAGGTATGTAAAATCTTATCGATATATCGAAAATCACGTTTTCCGGTTGCCAGTGCACACTGGGAATAGGCCTCGGCAATCATCTCGCCGTCGAAACCGAGTACGGCTACCCAATCATTGGCGTATTCGCGTTCGCGGGCCACGAGTTTTCTCCCCGTGATGTCCAGCGCTTTAGTGACGATTTCGTCGGCACGGGATTGAGAGGCCAGCGCTTTGAGCTGTTCGTCGGCTTGCTGCTGGGTGACGATGCCTCGTTCGCCCCAATCCATCGCGACTTTTTTTATGTAGGCCATTGAGGTCTTTCCCACTGAAGAGCAGTAGCCGACCAGCAGGATCATAATATCGATCGGAAGGCCCGAATAATCGCAGACCGAGACCATTTGAGAGACTTCGTTCTGGGTCAGCAGTCGGCCGAAGCACTGCTGCATCTGTTCAATTAAGAATTTTAATTCCTCACTGTCTTTGATACGTCTGGCGGCCTCGTCGGAGGTCATAATCGGAACCGCTGCGATACTGGCGGGCAGTGGCTTTTTTAACGTCGGTTTCGGTTCCGGCGTCACCGCAGCAAGGGTGAGTTTACCGCCGCAGCGTGAAAACAGGCCGCAGTCGACCCAATAGACCAGCGCGTCGCGCAGTTCTTTTTCTTCACAGCCCAATTGGGATGACAGTGTATCAGAGTGGAATCCGCCTTCGGTGAGAAGGGTAAACAGGATTTTCAGGGACAGCGCACCGGCGTTTTGGATATAGGGAGCTGCGGGTTTCAGAAATTCAAAACCGCCGGAAAAATCCACGATTTCAAATTTCAAGGTCCGTCACCTCCGCCGGTATTTGAAATTTACGATCAAGTATTAATGAGAGCCAGATGAAGTACCCGCCGAAAAACGCTGCGAACAGAAAACTTGACAGCAACATCCCGCGGTAGACATTATGATGATAAATCAGCCAGAAGGCCATGTCCGAGATCGAGAAAATCACCATCATCCCGCTGCAGGTGCGCAACCCGGCCGCATTACGCTGCAAGCCGACTTTTCCGGCCATTGTGATATAGCAAAATGCCAATGTTGTAAAGACAGCGGTTCCGAGTCGCGGCAGATAGAGCGAGATATCGGGCAGGGGGATGAAAAAGGTGCATTCAGAGACCAGATAGGCAAAACCCCAAATGGCCGCAAAAGTGGTCGAAAGGTTTTTAAATACGGAATTTTTAACAGAACCTGCTGCCAACAGCAAACCCCCGACAACAAGGCCGATGATTGAAAAGGCCATGCGCGTCATTAAAAACGGGCCCTGAGTGACTTCATCGAGCCGATAGAGGTATTGGTTATATTCGGGATAGATGTTGATAAAGGAAACGGCAGAGATAACCAGCACCGCTGCTCCGAAAAAGAAATACTCCCAAGACGTCATGATAAAACGGCCGGGTTCGGTTTCGGTGAATTGCTTTTTACCGGTGACATGCAGCCAGATTAATGCAGCCAAGATCAGAATTGCGTAGGCATAACCCAAAAGATCACGCGTAATGACCTCGGCAGTGCCTTTGGCCGCGAAAGCATTGACTGCTGTCATCACTGCGCCGAAAATTACGCAGACGGCAAAAGTCACGGTGTTTTTTTTCAAACCGGATATCCCCTTTCGTGACGGAGCCCGACGCATACCGCGGACAGGTTCCGAATATCTTTAGTGTTGTCGATGGCATCGACCGATGTAAAAATTCCGAGGGAGGAATCATAAAATGAGTAAATTGAAAACCGGCATCGCTTTTGCGGTGGTTTGCTTGATTACAGCGCCGTTGATCGCACAGGTGGCGTCAAAGCTGAGCGAACCGGTTGAAACGGTGAGCGCTTCGGAAGTGACAACGGCTTCGGAGATCCCTACGATGTCGCAGTTTTTCGAAGCGATTTATGCGGATCTGGGTACGGGAAGTTCTTCGGAGGCGGCCGGAAATGAGTCGGACTATAAGGTCTATTTGGCCGCGAGCGGCAAGGTCGTGACTCTGACGCCGAAAGATTATCTGCGCGGTGCGGTAGCTGCCGAAATGCCGCTGGAATATCCCGATGAGGCCTTGAAGGCTCAGATTATTACGGCACACACCTATGCGGTGAGTTATAAAATCCGAGAGCGCAGCAGTCCGACGGCTGCGTTGGCCGGGGCTGATATTTCCGATGATCCGGCGGTCGGTCAGTCGTATATCAGCGATACGGAGATAAAAACGCTGTATCCCGACGATTGGGAGGAACGGATCGCGCATCTTGACGAGCTGATCGAGGAGGTGGGCGATCTGATTATGATTTACGAGGGCGAGCCGATTGTCGCGACCTATCACGCCATCAGCTGCGGTATGACCGAGAGCGCGCAGAATATCTGGGGCGCTTATTCACCGTATCTGGTCAGCGTGGACAGTTCCGAGGACGAGGATTCGCCCGATTTTTTGTCGAAGGTGATGCTCGGTGAAGACGAAGCGGAAACGGTGCTCAAGGCGGCCGGATGCGAACTGTCGTCGGAACCGAAAAATTGGTTTTCCGAGCTTCTGAGGACGCCTGTCGGATATGTCAGTGCCGCCAAAATCGGCGGAGTTTCGCTGACGGGGGCACAACTGCGTGAGATGTTCGGATTGCGTTCGGCCTGTTTTGAAGTGACTTATAAAAACAGCGTCTTCACGTTTACGGTGAAGGGATGGGGTCACGGCGTGGGGATGAGCCAATATGGGGCCGGCGCGTTGGCAAGGGCGGGGAAGACTTATTCGGAAATATTGAAAACCTATTATAAGGGAATCTCATTTTGTGAGTTGTGATGAAAGCCGCCGCAGCGGGCAGGCCCGCTGCGGCGGCATTTTTCACGGATTCATCAGCCCTCGCTGACAGTGGAAACCACCGAGCTGGTTTCGACAGAAGATTCAGCCGAAGTTTCGGTAGAGGCTTCAACAGAGGTCTCTGTTGAAGAGGCGAGCACGGTGCTGAGCATGGATTCAAGTGCGTCCATCTCGGAACTTGTCGCAGAAGTCTCTTCGGAGGAAACGACGCTGCTTGTCTCATCAGAGGTCGTTTCATCGGAATTGTTGGTGACATTGATGAAAATATTGATTGCGATCGCAAGGACGAACATCGCGACCGATAAAATCACCGTAATTTTACTGTATGCGGCTTCTTTGGTGCGGCCGCTGTTTTTGCTGTAATAACTGTCCGAAGTATCTGCCTGAAATGCGTTGGCAGAGGTGCTTGCTCTCTCTTTTTGGAGCAAGATTACAACGGTGAGCACGATGGACACCACCAGCAGCAAGGCGCCGATGACGTATTCAAAAACGCTCATGAAAACTCTCCTATCTGTTGATGCTTCCTCGATAAAAGGCGCAAGGGCTATTATAACATACCGACCTTATTTTTGCAAGTGTTTTAATTTGAAAAATACAAAATAATCAATTTTTTGACTGTGTAGCGAAAATATAACCCGCTGTTTCACACAGTCAAGATTTCGACAGGTTTTTCGCGCGTGCTGCGGTATGCTTTCAATATGACATCGGCAAAAGAGGGAGGAGAAAGAGATGCTGATTAAAATTTCGCTCGATAAAGTGACTGTTTATCTGAGCGGGGAGATTGACCATCACGAAGCCGCACGTCTGCGGCCTCAAATTGACGATGCGCTTTTACGTAAACGCCCTACAGAGACCGAACTGGATTTTTCCGACGTGACTTTTATCGACAGCTCGGCCATCGGATTGGTGATGGGTAGGTTTCGCATTGTCGAGGCCTGGAGCGGGAAAATCGCAGTCAGCGGATTGACAGCGCGCCAAAAAAGAGTGATGAAATTGGCGGGGTTGGATCGGATCGCGGAATTCAGGGAAAGTGAGAAAGGGGATAACGGACATGAAAGTGGTCAACAGAATGCGGCTGACGGTTCCGGCCAAGTCGGTTAATGAGAGTTTTTTACGGGCGATTGCAGGCTGCTTTGCGGCACAGGCGGATCCGCCCTGCGATTTGATTTCCGACGTCAAGACGGCTGTGAGCGAAGCGGTGACCAATTGTATCGTACATGCTTATCCAAACGGCGGGGGCGAGATTATCATGGCGGCCAAACTGACTGCGGATGGGATGCTTTACATAAAGATCTCGGACAAGGGCCGCGGAATTCCGGACGTTAAGAAAGCCATGGAACCGTTGTTTACCACATCAACCGGCGGCGAACGCTCGGGCCTCGGGTTCACTGTGATGCAGCAATTTACCGACAGCGTCTCGGTGCGCTCCAAACCGGGCAAAGGAACTGCGGTGACGTTGAAAAAGCGGCTCATTGCCCCGGAAGCCGAAAAAGGACCCGGCAGGAAAGGGCATCAGGGTGCCCGGAATTGAAAAAATGAAGAGTACGGAAAATGAAAAACTCCGCTCTCCCCAGCGCGAAAAGCTGATTACAGAGAACCTCGGTCTTGTCCGCGCTGCCGCACATCGGTTCCGAGGCCGCGGGATTGATTACGATGACTTATATCAAGCCGGCTGCGTGGGGCTTTGCAAGGCAGCGGACGGGTTTGACCCCGAACGCGGGCTGCGCTTTTCAACTTATGCTGTTCCGGCGATTTTGGGCGAGATCAAACGGCAGTTCCGAGACGGCGGCAGCGTTAAAGTCGGTCGGACTTTGAAGCAGCTCTCGATGAACGCGCTGAAAATACGGGAGAGCTATTGCCATGAACACGGCTGTGAACCGACGGTATCGGAACTGGCCGCGCTTTTAGGCGTGGAACCCGAGACAGCGGCCGATGCGATTCAGGCCGCCGCTCCGACGATTTCTTTGACGGTCAGCAATGATGAAGATGAAGCGACCCAGCTCGACATCCCCGTCCCGTTCGAGGAGGAAAAACTGACCGACCGTATCTCGCTGATCAGGGCGATGAAAGAACTCGAGGAGGACGACCGTGAGTTATTGCGGCTGCGCTATTTTTGCATGCTGACTCAGACCGAAGCGGCAAAACGGCTTGATATGACGCAGGTGCAGGTCTCCCGCCGGGAGAAAAAACTATTGTTGTTTTTGCGAAAACTGCTGGGTTGACAATTTAATAAAATGTGCTAGAATAAAAACATAACTGCATTGGGGTGCCGACAAACGGGTCGGCTGAGAGCGGGTCCCTTGCCCGAAACCCATAGGCCGTTTGGCCTTGAACCTGATTCGGATAATGCCGACGGAGGTACATGCTTCAAGCAATGACTGTAAAGCCGTCGATATTTTATCGGCGGTTTTTGTTTATATCATGGGAATGCAGTTTAAAGCTTGAAAAACGAATTTTTCAAGCTACTACATTTATAAAGGTGGTATAAAAATGGCAACAAAGAAAATCAGAAACAAAAAGTTGTTGGTGCTGACAGAGGGCGCTATTATGGTTGCGTTGTCCGCAGTGCTCAGCTTTCTGCGCATTCGGATCGGCGCGGAGGGCGGTTCGATCGACTTCGCGATGATTCCGCTGATGGTCTATGCGCTACGGCGCGGCGTCTGGCCGGGATTCATGGCCGGTGCGGTAGCCGGTATGATTCAGTATTTCAGTGAAGGTTATGCGGTCAATATTTGGTCGTTGATTATGGATTATCCGTTGGCTTATATGATGATCGGGCTTGCGGGTCTGATGATGTTGAAAAAGAGCTCCGGCGGCTGGGCCGTGGGCGCTGTGATCGGCGGATTTGCGCGTTATATCGTCCATATCGTGAGCGGCGTGGTCTTTTATGCGAGTTACGCGTCGTCGACGGTTTGGATTTTCAACACGCCGACGGTTTGGATTTATTCGACCGCTTATAATGCACTCTACATGATCCCCGGCATTGTGATTTCGACCATAGCTTGTGCAGCGTTGGCAAAACCGCTTTCTAAGGCGCTGATGGAGTGAGAGAATTTAAATCAGTAGGGGGAATGGTCTTGACCATTCCAAAACGCCGATGTTCCGGCGTTAAAGCTCTTATATATGCCTTCGTATCGTCTTACAGGCGCGGAACGGTCAAGACCGTTCCCTACAACGCATACAGTTTTTAAAAGGCGTTTTCGATAAGGGTGATTTCGTCGCCGAGAATTTCGACGATATCAAAGCAAAACGGCATTTTGCAGCCGCTTTGGGACAGCCAGTACATGGCGGCCGTCCTGAGGCGGTTTTGTTTTGCCGTATTGACCCAGGCCGCGGGCCGTTCAACCTTATCGTTTGCGCGCTGTTTGACTTCGACGATATGTACGAGAGCGTTCTTTTCGGCAACGATATCCAACTCGCCCTCGGTGACTTTGAAATTGCGTGTCAAAATGCGGAAGCCGCTGTTTTCGAGAAAAATTGCGGCGGCATCCTCGCCCTGCGTGCCTCTGTTCGGAGCAGGGTGTTTTTGCGCCAGATTCTTTAAAAAGGTCTTTCGATGAATTTCGCAGGGACCGAGTTCGGCGATGGCCTCATAATGTGCTTTGACGGGATAACCGAAGTGTTGTTCAAAACCGTATCCGGGGTATTTTTCGGCCATGACGGTCATGTAACGATCCCGGCTGACTTTGGCTAGAATCGAGGCCGCGGCGATGGCAGCCGATTTGCCGTCACCCTTGACAATGGGGCGGCAGATGCCGGCGATTTTGGGATGGCGGTTGCCGTCGACCAGATAGATATCAGGCGTGGTGTTCAGCTGCGCGGCGGCTCGGCGCATGGCGAGCATAGAGGCTTGGAGAATGTTCATCGCGTCAATTTCTTTTTCATCGGAAAAAGCGACCGCCCAGTCGAGCGCGTTCGCGGTGATTTCGTCATATAGAATATTCCGCTTTTTGGCGGTCAGTTTTTTGGAATCGTTGAGGAATTCCGGCTCAAAACCCGACGGAAGTACGCAGGCAGCGGCGTAGACTCGGCCGGCAAGCGGGCCTCTGCCCGCTTCATCGAGTCCGCAGACGACGGGATATCCCCCGCTTATAATTTCTTTGTCGAATTCGTAGAGCGTCATGGCTTTTCGAAAGAGACGGCACCGAGTTTTCCGGCGCGCAGTTCGTCCAATAACATGGTTGCGCAGCGGTCATAATCCGGCTCTCCGCCTTTGATTAACATTCCGCGTCTTTTACAGATACGTTCGAACAGTTCCAGCGGCGTGCCGTCGAGGTCGATATCATAACGCGCTTTGAGCGTTTCAGGTTCGGTCTGGGAGAGGTATTCGAGCATTTTTAAAGCGAGTTCGGCGGTGTCAAGCACGGTGTCTTTGATTGCGCCGGTCAATGCAAGCCGGACGGCTGCGTCTTTATCTTCGAATTTCGGCCATAAAACGCCGGCAGTATCCATGAGTTCGAATTCGTTATCAACCGTAATCCACTGGCGGGCCCGGGTGACGCCGGGGCGGTCTTCGACACGGGCTTTTTTGCCGCCGGCAAGCCGGTTGATTAATGCCGATTTGCCGACATTCGGGATGCCGCAGACCATCATTCGGACGGTTTTGCTCATGCCCTTAGCCTGATCGCGCGCGCGTTTTTCTGCGAGCAGCGAAAAAGCGGCCGGTTTGATTTTATCGATACCGTAACCGCTTTTACAATCGGTGATGACCGCACCGAGACCCTGCGCCCGGAATTTTTCGGCCCAGGCGATGGTGATCTTTCGGTCGGCGAGATCGGATTTATTTAAAATGATCAGCCGGGGTTTTCCGGCTGCGATGGAGTCGATATCGGGATTGCGTGACGACTGCGGTAAACGCGCATCAAGCAATTCCGCCACCAGATCGACGAATTTGAGCTGTGCCTCGATCTCGCGGCGGGTTTTGGTCATGTGACCGGGGTACCATTGAATATCGGTTCTCATGTGAATTGTGAAGTCATCTTGTCGAAGGGATAAAATCGATATATGACTTTTCCGATAACAGCTTGGAGTTTGATCATGCCGATCTCGGTATAACGGCTGTCATAAGAATTGTTGCGATTGTCTCCCATGACGAAGATATAACCCTCTGGAACAACAACGGGGTAGATGACGTTGCCCGTCTCGGTGGTGGGTTCGAGAATATAGGAATCATCGAGCGCCACATCGTTGACATAGACCTTCCCGGCTTCTGCGTCGACCACGATCTTGTCGCCGGCTAAGCCGATGACACGTTTGATCAGGGGTTTATGAAAGAGCTTGCTGTCAAAGACTGCCACGACATCAAGCCGCTGCGGTTCATAGAGGATGTTGGCGGCAAACACGCGATCGTGATCTTGAAAGGTGGGGAGCATCGAATCGCCGTCTACCACCGCATAGCGAAAGAACAACATTAAAACGACCACCAACACTGCGGTGACCTTGACCATACTGAGCATAAAATCAGCTAAGTTATAGGTAAAACCGTATCTCGGCTCGCTCTTTGCGTCGTCTTTCATCGTTTCGCTTCGTTTCCCTTCAGGATTTCGGCTGGTTCAAAAACAGTCGTAATATGACAACTGCGGAGACGACGTCCCCGCAGTGTTTGCTCTTTAGAGTTTTTCTTTGACCTTGGCGGCCTTACCCACGCGGTTGCGCAGATAATAGAGCTTACCACGGCGGACGGAACCTTTGCGCACGACTTCGACACCCGCGATGTTGGGGCTGTGAATCGGGAACACGCGTTCGACGCCGACGCCATAAGAGATGCGGCGAACCGTGAACGTCTCGGAGATGCCGCTGTTTTTGCGGGCGATAACCGTGCCTTCGAAGATCTGGATTCTTTCGCGCTCGCCCTCTTTGATCTTAACCGACACTTTGACGGTGTCGCCGATCGAAAACTTGGGCGGCTCGGCCTTGAGGCAGGAATCCGTCATTACTTTAATCAGATCCATTACTTTTTTACCCTCCGTATTTTACCGGCATTCATGGTCAGTGCTTTCATACGCGTCCGCCAGAGGAATACCTGCGTTAATGTTTTTGTCATCAACCCCCGGCAGGAATCGCCGGAAACAAATGCTCAAGCATTATAGCACAGTTTTTCAGCGATTGCAAGCGTTTTTATGAAGATTCACGGAAGTAAAGTGTAGGATTACAATTGATGTGTTACAAAAGGGAGGAGGAAAAAAAGAGTAGCGA
>DAOSWV010000014.1 GCA_035380125.1 Oscillospiraceae bacterium | reverse complement strand
GTAATCCTTTTTTCTTTATCCTTTTTGTAACACATCATTGACAAACCTACAAAAAACGTTTAACAGGGCAGATCTAACGACGTTTTTCAAGTTCGTCGAATCGTGCCAGAAACTCGTTTTGAATCGCCTCACCGACGGTTCTGACCACTTCAACGGTGATCTCGTCATAATCGCATTGCTCAAGGATGCCAAATAACCCGGACACCAAGAATGCGATACCGCACCGATACAGCGGGTCTTTTTGCTGCTGAGGGCTTCCCAGTGCGCATGCCGCCAGTACGACCTGCCGTCTGATCCCATATACCACCGATGCATGTGAAGCCGATTTTAAAAACGGTTCATAAGTCGTTTTGTTTTCCGTGTAGATATCCATAGCACTTTTCAGGATCTCCGGCAGTTTATAACGCTGTTCCTCAGTGTTATATTGTTCCAGAAGCCCGGTCATTTTACTGATGATGCTGTTATACATGCGGGAAGCGCAGTCATAGATGTCATGATAGTGGAGATAAAAGGTGCTCTTGTTGATATCCGCTTTTGCGCACAGTTCCTTAACCGTAATGGAAGAAAGCGGTTTTTTCTGTAAAAGTGTTGCCATGGCAAGCTGTAAGCTTTCTTGGGTTTTTCTGATTCTCCTGTCCATAGTTATACTCCTTTCTGGACATTGACCGACGATTGTGTCCGTTAATGGACGAACCGCAAAAAATCGCCTGTTGACGGATATATAAATATCATTTATTATACAATAGACGTGTGTCTATTTAAAGACAATTGTAGATAAATGTTGCAATTTGTCAAGAGGGTGTTTGTTTGTGAAGATTTTATTCGCAATGGACGAATATTTTGCGGCAAATAATGGGGGAGGCATCTCGGCCCAGCGTTTTGCGGATGAACTTAAAAAACGCGGTCACGAAGTCAGGATATTGGCAAGCGACGTCAACGGACAGCCGGAATTTCCGCTCGGGGAATTCAAGTTGCCGCTTTTTGACCCGCTTGTAAAAAAGCAGGGCGTGACTTTTGCCAAAGCGGATCAAGCGGTAATTCGGGAAGCGGTGGAATGGGCAGATTTAGTTCATCTTGAGAATTGTTTTGTCGTGGCCTCAAAAACGGCAAAAACCGCCGCCGAAATGGGAAAACCCTGCACAGGCGTTTTTCACACATATCCGGAAAACATCACTTCATCCATTCATCTGGCCTGGATGAAACCGGTGAATAAAGCGCTGGCACGCGCATTTGAACGCAATGTTTTTCAATATTGCAGTGATATTCACTGTCCTTCCGAAAAGGTCATGCAAAATCTGATAAACTGGGGATATACAGCAGATCTTCATGTGATTTCCAACGGGGTAACGCCGGAATTTGAATATCACCGTATACCGAAACCCGAAGCGTTTCAAGATAAATTCGTGATTTTAATGACCGGGCGTTATTCACGGGAAAAGCGGCAGGATGTGTTGATAAAAGCCGTTAAAAAATCCAAATATGAAGATCGAATCCAATTGATTTTTGCGGGGCAGGGGCCTTTGGAAAAGCAGTATCAGCGGCTTTCGAAAAACCTCTCAAATAAACCCGTATTCGGCTTTTTACAGAAAACGGAATTAAAACAGGTGATGGCTTATTCGGATCTTTATATTCATACCGCGCAGGTTGAAATCGAAGGGATGTCCTGCCTTGAGGCAATTGCATCGGGCCTCGTTCCGATCATCGCCGACGGAAAAATGACGTCCACAGGAAAATTCGCTTTGGATTCGCGCAGTTTATTCAAGTCGGGCGATGCAAAGGAACTCTCGCAAAAAATTGACTATTGGCTGGAAAATGCGGAGGAACGAAGGCATATGGAACGGGTTTATCATGAACACGCAGAGGAATATGCGATACATAAATCCGCACAGGAACTAGAGAAGATGTTTCTCGGAGCATATAAAAAGATTTACGGAGCAAATTCGGCATTAACTGCCTGATTTCGGAAATATTTTAATTATTTATAAAATTTTTCGTTTTTCCCCTTTAGAAATTCTGATTTTTGTGGTATAAAGATAGTTAGGGAACAAAGTTACAACTATAAATATAGGAGTATAGGAGAGAAGACAAATGAAAAAGATATTGTCAATTTTTGTTTCCGCTTTAATACTGTTTGCCCTAAATGCTTGTAGTGTAAACGGCAAAGAAGCGAGCAGTGCTTCCGATGTTGCAAATCCGGAGGATAAAGAGTATATCGAAAACACACTGAATCTTGCAAACAACGCGGATCAGGAGTGGACTTATTATGCGGATTCCGACGCGTGGGTACTCTCCGTCGTATCGGCGGTCGCCTATCCGGAATTGCCCGATCAGCAGGGCGTATCCGTTTGTGTTCCCGGGGCTTATGTCACCGGAATTGATACAGACGGCGACGAAACCGCGGACATCACATCTGAAACCTATGCAAGTACTGTAAAAGGTGCGCTTGTAATCGATTATGACGCACAGATCACAAGCACCAACGGACAGGTGTATACGGCTGCGACGGCGCCGGTGATTCTGAATACAGGTGCTGCCGGTTATGCTTCCTCAACTAATTCTGCGGCGTCGGCAAGTTATGCCTTGGAAGGATATATCAATGTCGCATGCGGAAACCGCGGCAAACAGGATACCGCTACAGATGAAAGCGGTAATACTTATTATACGGGCGACGCTCCCTGCTGTCTGGTTGATCAAAAAGATGCGGCGCGGTATGTAAAGTATAATATTCTGCTTGGAAATCTGCCAGGCAGCGTGGACTATCTTGTCTCCACAGGAGGATCCGGCGGCGCTGCACACGCTGCGATGTTTGCAGCGACATCCAATAATTCGGATTTTTACAACTATGAGATTGAAAGCGGTGCTGTCGGCGTATATAAAAACACGGACGGAACCTATTCGACGACGGTAACCATTGACGGAACCGATTATGAAATTTCCGACGGAGCATGGGGCTGCGTCGCTTACAGCGCGATTACATCTCTTTATGAAGGCGATATAACGATGGCTTTTGAATATTATATGGATACGACCTATAGCTTCGGAAGCTCGTTCCAGATGCAGCTGGCGCAATACCTCTCCGCTTCCTATATGGATTATATCAACAGTCAGAACCTGTCGGTGAAAGAGACTTCGGTCGGTTTTGATCTGAACGATGACGGGGATACGGATGATATGATCGCATTAACGATTGAATATGATCCGGATTCATATCCGGAGACAAACGGATACCACGGTACTTATCTTGATCTTTATTTAGCCGAATTCACGCAAAATCTCCAATGGTATCTGGATAACCTGGACTATGCGGATGGCTGGACCTGGTTCGATGACGACGGTAATGCACTCAGTGATGAGGAAGTCGCCGCTATGACTTCTGCGGACAAGGCCGAGGCCTTTATCGAAGGTCGCTATGCAAAAGGAAGTTCCACGAATGAAATGGGCGGTCCCGGCGGCGATATGGAAGGCACCATCGGCGATTTTCCGAACGGAACTTTAGGTGTTTCGGGTGGTGATATGGGCGGCACAAACGGCGCTCCGGGTGGTTTTCCGGGCGGTGCCCCGAGTGATGTTACCGGTACAGGCGATAACAACGGCAACGCAACAGCAGTCGGAACTCCCGATGCAGGCACCACGCAGTCGGCAACCGGACAAAACGATTCCGCCAATTATGAGACATACAATGATATGGTAGAAGCATATAAAGCAGACATCGAAGAAATTGAAGCCGGAGATCAGTACGACAACAACATTGTATCTCTTTATAATCCGCTTAATTATATTAATGCGGACGATACTGAAAATCCGACATGGACAAGAATCGTCATGGGCGCAGCCGAGGGCGATATGTCGATGTTCGCTTCGCTCAATCTGCAGATCGCTTGGCTCAGCGGCGGTGTTGATGCGGTAATTGAATGGCAGTGGGACGGCGGTCATGTTCCCTCCGAAATATTCGGAAATTCTCTTTCCCTCTATGTCGACGAGATGTACGGAAAGCATGTCGAGGGCGCGGTGACGATTACAAAGGATGCTGCGACGCCGCAGACTCAGAATGGAACGGCGGAGACAGCAACCGGAACCGATATCAGCGGCTGGGTTAATTATGACGACGTTACGAATGTTTCATTCAGCCTCGCGGATGCCGCAGCATACAGAACCGCCGGTGCAAGCAAGGCAATCCCCGGCTTTGATGTCATTGATTACGGGCAGGAGGATTATGTGTTCGGTAATACAGAGAAAGACGCACGCCATTGGGACACTTATGTCCTTGATGCGTTGGAAAAATACGCAGATGTCCTCGAGCCTTTGTTTAACGCAGGTTAAATTTCCCCGCGATACAATAAAGTAAAACGTAAATCCCGCCGACCGAGAAATTGGTCAGCGGGATTGATTTTGTAATATATCTACGATTACGATAAAAACGATTTTTCTGATTTCTCAATGTGGATATCACCCTCACAGTGCGCATCGCCTTTGATTTCGCCGCAATAGATGTCGCCGTCACATTCGACATTGCCGTTGACATCGCCGCAATTCACCGAATCTCCGGCGCTGACATTACCACCCACAGGACCGCATCGAACGCTGTCTCCGGCCTCGACGCGGGTACCGACAGGGCCGCAGTTAACACAGTCTCCCGCTTGGACTCGAGCGCCGACAGAGCCGCAGTTAACACTATCTCCCGCTTCCACATAACCACCGACATTGCCGCAGTTGACGCCGTCTCCCGCTTTCACATAACCACCGATGTTGCCGCAGTTGACACTGTCTCTTGCTTCGACGTATCCGCCAATGTCCCCGTCGATTTTCGCGCTGCCCCAGATCTCGATCGAAACGGGCTCGTTTTTATAAATTTTATCAATGGCGAGCGGAATAAAGGATTCACGCAGATCCCGATTCTTTTCAAACACGTTTTTGGTTATCATCTTTCTTCCGATAAATTGCACCACACGCAGTATACCGTCATCCGTAAACGGCACATCGATTTCCGCAACGGATTCCCGAGGTCCAAAAAATAAGTAATCCACCGTCACGCCGAAAAACTCGGCGATACCCGGCAGCAGCGCCACGTCGGGCAGGGAATTGCCGGTCTCCCATTTGCTGACCGCCTGCACACTGACGCCGAGCGCTTCAGCCAGCGCGTCCTGACCGAGCCCCGTCTCCTTGCGCAGATTTTTTATGCTCTCGCAAATTTTGATCTCCATCATTCCTTACCTCCCGATTAAATTCATGATGCGCGCACATCAATGATCTGTAAAAACCTTAGCCCATAAATCCCCAAAAATCAATCGATTGTCAGTCGAATCCGATCAACTGTCAGTTGAATTTTATCATTGAACCGGTTGAAAAACAATGCTTGAATGTAAAGTATAGATCATGTATAATGAATCCATCAGATGAACGGAGGTTTTACCGGTGCCCGACAGCAATAACACGCTTTTTTATCATAAACCCGCGAGCGCTTTTACAAGCGCTCTTCCGCTCGGTAACGGACGGATCGGTGCGATGGTTTATGGAGAGACGATGCATGAAGTCGTTAATTTAAATGAAGATACACTTTGGACCGGATATCCCAATTGCGACAGCGCGCCCGACAGTTCGGAACATTATGCCGACATAAAAAAGGCGGCTCTTGAGGGTCGGTTTAAGGATGCCGAAGCAATCTTTGAGGAATACATCTCACGCGGCAACAGCCAAACCTATCTTCCGATGGGCGATTTGTTGCTTGATTTCGATCACTCTGACAATATCACTGAATATTGCCGCGCTTTGGAACTGGAACGTGCAGTTGCTACGGTTGATTATAAGGCGGATGGTATCGGTTATCATCGTGAATACATTGTCTCCTATCCGCACGATGCATTAGTCATAAAAATCAGCGCGGATAAAGCAAAATCGGTGAGCTTTAAAGTTCGTTTAAGAAGTCGTCTGCGCAGCAATATTTACACGGTAGATAAAAACAAACTGTTTATAGACGGCGAGGCACCGTCCAACTGTTATGCCCGCGATGCTGACGGTAAAGTAATTAACTACATGACCTACAGCAGTGTACCCGAAAAACGCGGCGTTCAATTTCGTGGCGGTGTCAGCGTGACACTCGAAGGCGGGGAATTAACCGCAGCAGAGGACAGCGACTTTCTTGAGGTGAAGAACGCCAATTCAGCGGTGATTTGGTTCAAGATCGCGACCAGTTTTAACGGCTATGACCGCTCGCCGTTCTTGGACGGAAAAGATTACTACGGCGTTGTAAAAAATGATCTTGACCATGTCGGCGAATACAATTATGACGCAGTTGTGAAGGAACATATTTATGATTTTTCCGAATATTATCTGCGTGTACGGCTTGACCTCGGCTCATCTGCCGAAAGCGATTTACCCACGGATGAGCGTTTAAAAAGCTTTTTTGGAACGCAGAATGATCCCTCGTTGTTTACGCTGGCTTTTAACTTCGGGCGTTATCTGATGATTTCCGGCTCCCGGCAGGGCAGCCAACCGTTGAATCTGCAGGGCATCTGGAACGATAAACTCTTTGCTCCGTGGCGTTCCAACTATACCACGAACATCAACACCGAAATGAACTACTGGCCCGCCGAGATGACAAATTTAGCTGAGATGCACCTGCCGCTGATTGAGATGGTAAAGGACATTGCACAAGCCGGTATCGCCACAGCAAGGGATCTATACGGCGGAAAAGGTTTTTGTTCCCATCACAACTGCGACCTTTGGCGCAAGACGACCCCTCCGGGCATGAAGGGCAAAAACATCTCGCTCTGGGCTTTCTGGCCGTTTTCCTCGGGTTGGCTGTGCCGCCATGTTTGGGAGCATTACGAATACGAACCCGATTTCTCCTATTTACGTGACACTGCTTATCCGATTTTAAAAGAATGCTCGAATTTTTACCTCTCCATGCTGACTGAGACCCAAGAAGGTCTGTGTTTCGCCGGCGGCACCTCACCCGAAAATCAATTTTATAATAAAGACGGCGTCCGCTGCATGGTCGGTAAATACGCCACGATGTCCAACGCCATCATGCGTGATGTGTTCACCAACACCGCCAAATGCTGTGATGTAATCGGGGATAATGATTTTGGCGATTTGCTGCGTAAAACGATTCAAAAAATTGTACCGTATAAACTCGGCTCAAAGGGCCAGATTCTTGAATATGATGACGATTATGAGGAGAACGAACCGGGTCATCGCCATATCTCCCATCTTTACGGTATGCACCCGGGTGAGGAGATCAACCTCGAACAGACGCCGGATTTGGCAATGGCGGTCAGAAAATCGCTTGAATTGCGCGGAGACGAAGGTACCGGCTGGAGTTTGGGTTGGAAGATCAACCAGTGGGCCCGTCAGCATGACGGTGACCACGCTTATCAGTTGATGTGTATGCAGCTGCGCTTGGTCGATCCCGATTCGCCGATGGATTACAGCAAGGGCGGCGGTACCTACCCCAATTTGTTCGATGCGCACCCGCCGTTCCAGATCGACGGCAATTTCGGTTTTGTCTCGGGGCTTTCCGAATTGTTGTTACAATCCCGCGGTAATTTGGTGACCTTGCTTCCGGCGCTGCCTTCGGAATTCAAAGAAGGCAGCATCAGCGGCCTGTGCGCCAAAGGAGGTCTCGAAGTCTCGCTGACCTGGGAAAACGGTAAATTGAAAAACGCTATTTTCATGCCGAAACAGAATTTTGACGCTGTCGTCCGTTATGACGGAAAACAGGTGAAAGTTCGCTTTATCGCCGGCCAGGAGGTCACTTTCGAGGGTTAAATATCCATAATTCCTTCACATTTCAGCCATCTGTCTTGGGTATCATATAAACGAATCCTGTAATAGGATCTTCCTAAAAGGAGGCAATATGATGCAAAAGTCAAAAATATATATTGTCACAGGTGCTTTCGGGCATCTTGGCAGTACCATTGTCAGCATTTTAAACGAACGCGGCTATGAGGTCAGAGGCCTTGCGCTTCCGGGTGATTCCTCACCGCTGACCAAAGCCACCGGAACAGCCAAAATCTATTACGGCGACGTTTGCGATATCGACTCGTTAAAAGAGATTTTCGATGTACCCCAAGACAGAGAGTTAATCGTAATCCACGCCGCCGGCATTGTCTCGATTGCGACAAAGTATAATCCCCTCGTCCAACGTGTAAACGTCATGGGCACCCGAAACATCATCAAAAAATGCTTTGAGACCAAGGCAAAACGACTGGTCTATGTCAGCTCCGTGCATGCGATCCCGGAACTCGGCAAGGGTAATCAGATTCGCGAAATCAAGAAATTTGATCCCGAAGAGGTCAGGGGACTTTACGCTAAAACCAAAGCAGAGGCCACCCAATGTGTGCTTGATGCGGCGGCAAACGGGCTGGATGCCGTGGTAGTTCATCCGTCGGGCATCATCGGTCCGAACGATTACGGCAGTTCACACACCGCACAGATGATCATTGATTATTTCAACGGAAAGCTCCAGACTTGTGTGCGCGGCGGATATGATTTCGTCGACGTACGCGATGTCGCGGAGGGTACGATCGCGGCTGCCGAAAAAGGAAAATCCGGCGAATGTTATATTCTGTCCAACCGTTATTGCTCGGTCGAGGAACTCTTCGACGAGATGCAAAAGATGAGCGGACGCAGAAAGGCTTCGGTATTACCCCTGTGGGTGGCCAAAATGTTTGCGCCGATAGCGGAACTCTATTACAAAGCCCGCAAACGCCCCCCGCTGTATACACCGTATTCGCTGTATACCCTCGAAGCCAACGCGGATTTCAGCCACAAAAAGGCCGACAGCGAACTCGGTTATAAAACCCGTACGCTCAAACAGACCTTAGCTGATACGGTCGCGTTTTTAAAGCAGACAGGACGTATCAAACCATTCAAGCGCCGTAGAGCGGGACAAACCAGATGAACAGGAGTGTTAAAAGTGAATCAAGAGGACAACATTGACGTCACTATCGAAAAACAGGCCGATCTTTGCAGCGGGAGAAATGATCCGGCGCTCACCGAGGAATTCCGCGATTTCGGCTTCGGGATGTTCATTCATTTCGGGCCCGACTGCACGCTCGGAACAGTCATCAGCCATTGGATGATCGGCGCTGACGACCGCTTGGTCAATGATTTCATCGACAACGGACCGAAGATGCTTTCGATTGACGATTTTAATCCGAAAAAGTGGGCTTATCTGGCGCGGCAGGCCGGTGCGAAATATGCGGTATTCACCGCAAAGCACCACAGCGGCTTCTGCATGTGGGACACCGAAACAACGCCTTTTAATATTATGAACACGCCGTTTTGCGGCGATTTGATGACCGAATATTTATCGGCTTTCAGAGAGATGGGGGTCAAACCGGGCCTGTACTTTTCACCGTTTGACTTTTACTATAACTACCGCATGAAAAAGCGGGTTTTGCAGTTTGCCACACCGGATATGCTCCAAGAAAACGACCCAGAGATGCTCGACTACAACAACAAGCAGGTCGAGGAACTGATGCAAAATTACGGCGATATCTACTGCATGTTTTTCGACGGACCGCCGGATACGCTTAAAGCGACCGTATGGGATAATCAGCCGAAGTGCCTGATTACCCGCGGCGAGATGGAAACGCCCGAAAACGTTCTCCCGAGCGAAGCCATCGATATGGCTTGGGAGGGTTGTTATACGATGGGCGAGAGCTGGGGTTATAAACCCATCGACATCGCCGATCACGGTGCCGAACGGCATATCAAATCGCTGATCAAAATCCGCGCAAGAGGCGGTAATATGCTGCTGAACGTCAGCCCCGATTCGCATGGAACAATCCCGCGCTGGCAGGAAGAAGTGCTGCAGACCATGGGTCTGTTCAATTTCTTTTACGGCGAGGCGATTTACGGTGTGCGTCCGTGCAAACACGTCAGCGAAGAGGATGAAAAGGTCTTTTACACACAAAGCAAAGACGGCAAGACCGTTTATGCATTCCTGATGGATGGCATTCCGCATTTCGGCTATTACGGCAGATACGAAATCGCACTGAAAAAAGTTCGGGCGACTGCGGACACTAAAGTGCGCATGGTCGGCTCGAACAATCAGATCATGGAACACCGTCCCGAAACGGACTGTGCGTCCCGCTATCGTCAAGAAGGAGATAACTTTATCATCGACACGATTCTCTCAATGCGCCCGAGCGAAAACCGCGCATGGAAGCTGCCGGTGGTCATGGCGCTCGAAAACATCGAATTTATTTAAATAAAATTATCGTTTGGAGATCACGATGGATAAAACCGAAAAAAAGACACAACCTAATTTGATCTATGTTTTTGCGGATCAGCTGCGCTATTTTTCGTGCGGGTATGCAGGCGATCAAAAAGCGCATACGCCAAACATCGATAAACTTTCCAAAGAAAGCGTCAGTTTCTGCAATGCGATATCGGGCCATCCGGTTTGTGCGCCTTACAGAGCGTCCTTGTTTACGGGCAAGTATACAACAAGCACCGGCATGGTGATCAACGAGATCAGGATGAACCCGAACCACGCGTGCATCGGGCATGTACTCACAGACGCGGGCTATGACACGGCCTATATCGGGAAGTGGCATTTGTGGGCCAATGAACTCGGGCATCATATGGATCCGAAGAATTCTTTTACGCCGGCGGGACCGGATCGGCTCGGGTTCGACGGTTTCTGGGCCGCATATAACTTTCATCACGAATATTACAACACCTATTACCATACGGACAGTCCGGAAAAGATCACTATGGAGGGTTACGAACCCGACGGACAGACCGATATGGCGATTAAAATTTTAAAGCAGCATTCCGAAACGGGCAACCCGTTCGCACTTTTCCTTTCAATCGGCACGCCGCATGATCCTTGGGTTAAAAGCAATGTGCCGGAGCAGTATTATGACATGTTCAAGGACGCAGAGTTTGAACTCCCGCCTAATTACAAGGATCAAAATGATCCTTATGCGGATAACTGGGCAAAACTGAATCCGGACGAAAGAACCGAATTGACTGAGTGGATGCGCGTTTATTATGCCATGACCGCAAATTTGGATTGGAACATCGGACGGCTTGTCAAAGCCATTGATGAGCTGGGCCTGCGTGACAACAGCATCCTTGTGTTCACTTCCGACCACGGCGAAATGTTCGGGGCGCAGGGCAGAAGAGCCAAAAATATTTTTTATGAAGAAGCCGTGCGTGTGCCGTTCTTGATGCGCAAACCCGGTTGGATCAACGATAACAGCACCACGGATGTCTGCCTGAATACACCCGACATCATGCCCACATTGCTTTCCATGATGGGACTGCCGGTTCCGAGCGAGGTCGAGGGCATGGATCTCAGTCATTGCGCATTGGGCAAACCCGGGCCGGAACCGGAAGCCGCGTTTTTGCAGGGAACCGGTGCGACGGCAGCTTGGGACGACGGACACGAGTGGAGAGCGATGAGAAGCAAGCAATATACCTATGCCGTTTATCACGCAGACGGCAAAGAACTTCTTTTTGACAACAAATCCGACCCTTATCAAATGAAAAATCTTGCAGATCTCCCGGAATATAAAACAGTCCTTGAACAGTTCAGAACTTTGATAAAAAATAAGATGGAGAATCTGAACGATACCTTTGAATCCTGTTCGTGGTACCGAGACCATTGGACGCAGGATCGGATCATTATGCGAACAGCCACGCTCCAATCAAAATAGCGAAATTCAACGGATCAACTCAAACAGCGGTTTTAATTTCATAAACCCATCAGACAGCTCGTCGGCCAGCGCATGTGAAAACACCGTCTCGCCGACGGGTACCGTTTTTTCCAAATAAAACGATTTCCGATTCAGAACCGATTTGACAGCGCCATCCGGCAGAGCGGGGAAGTGATCTTTTTTATACAATTTGTCAACTGCATGGAATCTGTGCTTTTCTGCATTGGAAAGCGATTTTTCGGCTTCTGAAAAACGAACGATCAATTTCTCCCGCAGCACCTGCATACCATCCGCAGTCGAATTGTAAACCCTCAGTCCGTAACCGTAATGGGACAAACCCATATCAAAATAAAAACCGACCGCATCGCTCTCCCGATTCATCAGCCGAAACCGCAGATAGACGTATTCTTTCAGCGGCATATCATGAGAAAACCGGCGGTCGGTGTAGGGCGAACTGATGCAGCGCGAGGGCTTGACCTCAAGTTCGGGTGAAATTTCGGAGATCACCGGCACCAGTGTTTCAAACAATTCCCGCAGCGGTTTTCCGACAATCTCATCATATCGCCGTTTGTTATCCGGCAGTGCCGCAATGGTGTTATTGAGCGGCAGTTCCAGCCAAAAAGGGATCAGTTCTTTCGAAAATCCGTGAAACATCACGAAACCCCGCAATATTCGAAAAGAGCATCCAGATAGGGATATATCTCTTTGGGAATAAATCTATTTTCATCTATCAACCGCATGATTTTCTTTTTACTTGCCCACATGGCATCGCAGGTTTCTCCGGGTTGTAAAACAACGGACGAAATATCCGCTTCTTGGCGGAAAAGCCAGACGTCTTTGATATAACCACCCGGGTCATTGGAACGAAGCGCGCTGTATCGTTTAAATAATAAGCCGTTTTTCGGATCAAGTTCAATGCCGATTTCTTCCCGGGTTTCTTTTAAAGCGGTTTTCAAACTGTCATCGCCGGCGACCGCACAGCCGCCCGTGGTCTGCCAAAGACCGTGCCAAGTACCGCCGGCCGATCTTTGAGAGATCAGAAATTCCCCTTTGGAATTCAAAATCCAGATTTCAACGACTAAGTGATATTCGCCTTTTTTCAGCGGCTTTCCGCGTTCGGCATATCGGCCTGTAAAGTTGCCGTTTTCATCTAAAATGTCCCAAAGTTCAGCCATTTTTATCTCCCTCTGATAAATTTCAAAGCATTATTCTTTTCGGCATCGGGATTGATATGGTAAATCTGTTCCAAAATCTTTTCCTCTGAAATCACCGGATCCATGTCCGCAAGCGTCATACCTCTTGCCGCCCAAAAATCCTCCGGCGTGCAAAAGACGGTAACAGGCCAGCCGTAGGGCTTGTTATTTTTGGTCTGCCGCTGCTTTTGTCCGCAGGCGGTGATAGCCATTTGCATCTGCAGCTCGATCAGAGCGCGTTCGAACGTTGATTTTTCATCCCGCCCGAAACCGCCGAACCGTTTGATCTCATGTACGGCCAGCAGCCCATAAGCGTTGATTGTGTCATAAATCCGTTTCGCGGCGTTGGTGACCGTGCCGCGCCGGTATTCCTCTCCGAACGAAAGACTACGCCGCATCGCGTAAAAATACGGATACCATTCCTTTGTGATAAATCCGCCGACGCCGAAGAACATTTTGGCATAGGCGACGTCATTCCGCTCGGCGAGTACCCGCATGCGCCATTCCCACGGGTCGGTATCGGGCTTTCCGGTGTGCCAGCGAATCGGGGAATCGGAAAACTGCTGGTTTTCCCAACCGACCGGGATCGCGGTAAAAATCCCGTGCGCATTTCCGCCGCTCATCGAAAATCCGCTCTCTGTCAACACTTCGCAGAAATCGCCGAAATTACAAACCATTTTTTTAAACCCATCCATTATCTTAGACCAATCCCGATCAGTACATCATTCGTAACAACGCCGTTGTATTGATATTCGAGTTCTGCTAATTCAAACGGAATATTCGCCCGACCATCCAGTTTGATCAGCTTGCGGTTTGTCAGTAAACGTTCGTTGTTCTGTATAATAGACGCTTGTATGGATGGTTTATTGATTTGATCAGCATTTTCAAGAATGCGGTCTAGCGTACCAAACCGATTGAGCAGGAATGCGGCGGTTTTCGGACCGATCTTATCCGCGCCTTTAATATTATCTGAGGCATCGCCAACTAATGACTTGAAGTCCGAATACTGATCCGGCGCAATGTCAAGCCGATCCCGTATATATTCGCAACCGCAGACAACGGATTTATCGCCGCGATAACGCAGTAAGAAAACATTATCGTTAATCAGTTGAAAAAAATCGCTGTCAAATGAAGAAATTACGATTTGCATATCTGTTCCATATGTAATGGCATAAGAGGCGATAACGTCGTCCGTTTCAAATTCGGCAATTTCCGTATGCTGAATGTTCATGTAATCGAGCGCATTATAGATATCCGAAAGCTGTGAAAAAGGGTTGTCCATTTCGTCGACAATGGAATAATCCTGCCGGTTAGCTTTATATTCCGCGTCCAACTCTGAGCGGAAATTCTCATGCTCACCATCGAATAACACGACCAAATGTGTCGGCTGAACCATTCGGATTATTTTAAGCAACGCGCCGACAAATCCGAGCGTTCCCTGAATGGTTTTTCCGTCTTTGTTGACAATTCTCGACGGCATACCGAAAAACATTTGAAACAGCAAGTTGTGTCCGTCAACGATGAGCAGTTTGTCCATTGTATCACCTACCAATATTATTTTTGATAAACAGTAATTAGTAAATTATTTTCAATGCCTTTAAAAACAATATCTAAAAAATCATCTCCGAATTTATTTTTTAAATCTATCATCAATTCCTGAATGATGTGGTTGTGTATTTCATCTGGTACACCTGCTTGATCCGAAAATCCGCGTCCTGCGAACCTCGGTAGAAAACCGTGTTTCAACGGAATTTCATAGGCGTTTCCTCTCTCAATCATCATTTCGTTTTTATCTTTGAATAGTTTATCACATACTTTGGCACGGTCAAACTTCCAACTGTATTTTATGGGCATGATATTCCGTTCTTTTAATTTCGCCCAATAAGCGGAGTACATAGCATTGACAATTTCATGACATTTTGAATTGTCGTAGCAACTGTCATTTTTCCTGCCGGGTTGGTCATCCTTACAGATAAACGCGCCACCTTTTTTCAATACGCGATGAATTTCCGAAAGAACTTTTTGGGGATTGGAGATTAAATGCAATACGCTGTTGCAGACGACGGTATCAACGCTTTCATCTTCAAGCGGGATATCTAACGCGTTCATACGGCAAAGAGTGACATTATTGAGAGAAACGTGGTTGCGTTTGGCTTTTTCTTGCAAAATAGAAAGCATGGCTTTTGATATATCTCCGGCGATAATCTTAGTACCGTATGATGCACATGGTACTGTAAAGCAGCCGTCGCCGCATCCCAAATCAAGAAAAACACCGTCTCCCGTTAGTTTCGCCACTTCTTTGGCAAACAAAGCGTCCCTTTCCTCAATCAGATATTTTCGGTTGCCGGAATAACTGTCACCGATATTTTCATATCCAATATATTTGTCTCCTTCGCCGTCGGTAATAATATCCGGCATATCTGATAATTGCCAGATGTTATTTATCTTTTTGATTTCATTTCCGCAAAACTCACAAGAGGGGAATTGCATTAATCGTTTGCATTTAGGGCATAAAAACATATAATTTGTTTCACCTCATCACCAATTGATCAAACGCCAGCACCCGATCTCGGATTTCAGCGCAGTTGTCGGGGTTGACGTATTCTAAAATGAACGGAACGCCCTCGCAGTGTTCGTGATAGAACTTTAAAAACAGCGGCCAGTCGATTTCTCCGTCGCCGACGACACGACCGGAAGCGTCGTTGACCTTGCGATCCTTGCCGTGGAAATAGGAGATATACGGCGTAAGGTATTTGAACATATCTTCCTCATCGGAGTTGGCGATCAGATTGGCGGGGTCGAGCAGTACTTTGAGTCGTTCGGAACCGCTCTGTAAAATCAAATCGCGGGCGCGTTTGGCACTCGGTGTAAGATCAAGCACACAGTTTTCGAGCGCAAGGTCGACGCCGTATTTTTCAGCCATTTCCAGTACTTTCATCAAGTTGCTTTTAAAGTAATCGAAATCCTTTTCGTAACTGTCAAACACGATGCCGCGCCTTCCGGGGATAAAACCGGCTTCGGTGGCGACTGCCGGAATCCCGTTTGCGGCGGCAATTTGAAAATAACGTTCGTAAGTGCGCAGATTTTGCGCTTGTTTTTCCTCATCCGGTTCAAACATGCTCGAAAATGCCCCTAAAGAAGCGATATAGATACCGTTATCCCGAAAGGTGTTGACGATTTCAGCGGCGAGTTTGTCGGTCAGCGGATTCATATCCGTACTGCCGTTGTAAGCCCAAACGTTGCACTCTTTGAAAGTAAAACACAATTCCGTTGAGACGAAACCGAGTTCCCGCATTTTTTTCGCAACGTCCGCAAATGCCCATTCACGAAAAGAACGGCTGACAACGCCTACCTGAATCATAAAAATTTACCCCCACAGCGTTTTTTTCAGTGTAACATTCCGGTCGGAAATTGTCAATTCCGAGCGATTGTAAATTCGGTATGGATATGATAAAATGACGCTGTGATTTTAACGCCGTAAATCGGCATAATCGGAACGGAGATTATTTTATGAAACATCTGCATTTGGTCTGCAACGCGCATCTCGACCCGGTTTGGCTCTGGCAGCTCGAAGAAGGCGTCGCCGAGACTCTTTCGACCTATCGCGTGGCGGCTGATTTCTGCGAAGATTACGAGGGCTTTATTTTCTGCCACAACGAAGCAATGCTGTATGAGTGGGTCGAGCGTTACGAACCGGCTCTGTTTGCGCGCATTCAAAAACTGGTCGCCGAGAAAAAGTGGCACATCATGGGTGGATGGTATCTCCAGCCCGACTGCAATATGCCCTCCGGCGAGAGCTTTGTGCGTCAGATTTTAGCGGGTAAAAACTATTTTATGGACAAATTCGGCGTCGAACCGACTTGCGCTATCAACTTAGACGCGTTCGGTCACAGCCGCGGACTGGTCGAGATTTTGAAAAAGGCCGGATATGATTCCTATCTGCTGTGCCGTCCCGAACCCGATATGCTCCCGCTGCCGGGAGAGGATTTTAATTGGGTCGGTTTCTCTGGCAGCAAAATTGCCTGCCATCGCGCCTATAATTCCTACGAATCCCATCGAGGCGAAGCCGACGAAAAGATCAAAGGTTGGATTAAGGAAAACGGAAATGCCGACGTCGGCATCGTGCTCTGGGGCATCGGCGACCACGGAGGCGGCCCGTCGCGGGTCGATTATGAAAAGATCAAAAAGCTGAATCAAGAAGAAAAGAATTTCGAGATCATCCACTCGATCCCCGAGGCCTATTTCGCCGAGTTGAACAAAGACAAGCTGCCCGACTATAACGGCATTCTCAATCCGCGTTACACCGGATGTTACACCACCCAAATCCGAATCAAACAGCTGCATCGGCAGCTTGAAAACATGCTCTATATGACCGAAAAGATGGTCGCGCACGCAGCCATGTCCGGCCTGATGGTATATCCCGAAAAGAACATCGCCGAAGCGACCAAAGACCTGCTGCTGATGGAGTTTCACGACATCCTGCCGGGTTCTTCCATTGAGCCGGTGGAGCAGTATGCCATCTCACTTGCCGGACACGGACTGGTCGAACTCGACCGCGTCCGCACACAGGCATTCCTTTCGCTTTCGAGCGGTCAGCGCAAAGCCGAGGACGGCGAAGTGCCGATTCTGGTCTATAATCCGCATCCGTTCGAAGTGGAACAAATCGTCGAATGCGAATTCCAGCTGCCCGATCAAAACAAAAACCGCGATCTGTTTGCCAATCCCATCGTATACAAAGACGACATAAAAGTAGATTGCCAAGCCGAACATGAACTGTCGAATTTCAATGTCGACTGGCGCAAACGCTGTGTGTTCAAAGCCAAACTCGCACCGGGTCAGATGAGCCGCTATGATGTGAAAATCGAATTAATCCCGACGCCGAAAAAACGCGAGTTCACTGTTAAAAACAATAAATTCATTTTCGAGACCAAAGACATCAAGGCTGTGATCAATACCCAAACCGGCACACTCGATCAATATGAGGTGTGCGGCGTCGATTACATCGCCGGCAGCGCATTTTTGCCGCTTGTCATCAAGGATGACGAGAACTCTTGGGCGCATAAAGAAAAATCGTTCCCGGATGTGATCGGTGAATTCACCCCGATGGACAGGGCGCGTGGCGCGGAATTTTCCGGCATTATCGACGGCTCTTTGCCCGAATCGGTACGGGTTATCGAGGACGGTGAGGTGCGCACAGTCGTCGAAGCGGTCATGGAATATGCTCACTCCCAGATTTGTATACGCTATTTCCTGCCGAAAAAGGGCACCGAGATCAAGGTGACCGCCAAGGTCTATTGGAACGAGAAGATGACCATGCTCAAACTGGCTGTACCGACCGTCTGCAAAGAGGGCTTTGTCGGTCAAACCGCATACGGAAGCGAGAAATTGCTCACGAACGGCGACGAAATGGTCAGCCATAAGTGGAATGTCGTAGCCGGAGCAGGGAAGGCCGTCAGCGTCATCAACACCGGCACCTACGGCAGCAGCTGTGAAAACGGCGAACTGCGCATCACCTGTTTGCGTTCGCCTGGTTATTCGGCGGGAAAATCGGACTTTTCGGTACGCAAGCCCTATATCATGGAGCAGGATCGTTTTTCGCCGTTCATTGATCAGGGAGAACGTGAGTTTGAATTTTATCTGAACGCCTCTTCTGATGCAGAGCGCCTTGAAAAGATTGAGCGCGAAGCCGCTGCGAAAAACGAAAAACCGATGGCATTGTCCTTCTTCCCGACAGGCTTCGGAAAAGAGGTCAAGCCGTTCGCACTACTCGACGACGAGGTGCTTTCACTTGCGGTTTTCAAACGCGCCGAAAAGAGCGAACAGTTCGTTCTGCGTTTATTTAACCCGACCGCAGAAAAGCGCACGACAACACTTGCCATTCCGTCGGTCAATGTGAAAAAGACGGTCTCTTTGGCAAAATATGAGTTCAAATCTTTTGCCTTTGACCCCGTTGCCAAAACCTTCTCCGAAGTTGACTTGATGGAGAGATAAATTTTATAAAGACCAATCATCATTACGAGGGGCTTTAGCCCCGCGGCAATCCAGATGCATGGGTTTCTGGATTGCTTCGTCATTTCACTCCTCGCAAAGACGGCATAAAGACATCTGTGATTCAATAACAGTTTAACAAAATAATCAGGTGAATCGCATTCACCTGCCGAAAACGCGCGGACAGCCACCCTGTCCGCGCGTTTGAATATCTATGAAATGCGATATCCCTATTTGTTTTGTTTTTTCATCATTTTAATCTCGCGGGAGAACGATTCGATGTCGGAAAAATCGCGATAGACAGAGGCAAAACGAATATAAGCGACCTCATCGAGATCGCGCAGTTTTTCAAGAATGTATTCACCGATTTCCACTGAGGCGATCTCGTGTTTCGGCGAGGAATAAATCATGGTTTCAAGTCCGCGGACAACATTTTCAAGCTCTTCAAGCGGAATGGTCTGCTTTTTACAGGCGCGCACCATGCTGGACAAAACTTTTTGGGGATCAAACGCTTCACGAGCGCCGCTTTTTTTGACGACCCAAACGGTGGAGCGTTCGGTTGTCTCAATCGTGGTAAAGCGCATACCGCATTTTTCGCAAAGCCGGCGGCGGCGAATTTTTTCACCGTCGTCCTGAGGGCGTGTATCGATGACTCTTGAATCCGGTGTTCCGCAAAACGGGCATTTCATTTCAACCACTCCTTCACAATTAATGATATCTTGTTTTCAAAGTTTTGTCAAGTAAAATCGCATTTATAAGCACTGTATATCCGCTCCTGTTTCGGGCGAAAATAACCGAAACGGAGGTGATCGCATTTGTCCGAAGAAAAGAAAAAACTGTTCACATTCGGCGCGCTTGCATATCCCGCGATTGAGCTTTTATGGCGAAAGAAAACGCATCCCTCGATGGCGTTGGCGGGCGGACTGGGGATGCTGATACTCGATGCGGTTGATTTAAAGCTGTGGCGAAAAGCCGTTAAATACACGGTTGGATGTGTCGGTATCACTGCGCTGGAGCTTGCGTTGGGTCTGATTTTTAATAAAAAGCATAAGATCTGGGATTACAGTAAGAAAAAAGGAAATTTGGCGGGGCAGATCTGTCCGGCGTTCTGTGCGGCGTGGCTTCTGCTGTGCTTGCCCGGATATGCGGTCTGCAGGCGGCTGCGTACGGAAAAGTCACTGCATGGTCCGCATTGACAGAAAGGGGTTTATTTTGGTATAATATCGACAAGTTCATATGGAGGTTTTAACCATGAAAGTGACAAAAGATTCTTTAATCGGTGATATTCTCGATTTCGACCGCACAACCGCTGCCTTTTTTCTTGAGATGGGCATGCATTGTCTCGGTTGTCCGTCCGCACGGGGTGAGTCCATCGAACAGGCTTGCCAGGTCCACGGCGTCGATGTTGATGAATTAGTGGCAAAGATCAACGAACATCTCGGCGAAAAATAAAAGGAATATGTTGAAACTGAGTCCCCGACTGGCGCTTGCTGCGCAGCAGGCCGGGGAATGCGGTCGCATTGCGGATATCGGGACGGACCATGCGCTTCTTTCGGCGTTCTTACTTTTGAACGCAAGCGCGCGGTCTGCACTTTTATGTGATGTTGTCGAAGGTCCGTTAACAAGAGCCGCCGAGACCGTTAAAAAGTATCATCTTGAAGATAAAACCGAACTACGGCTTTCGGACGGTTTTGAAAATGTCGCTTCCGATGCGTTTGATACCGCATTGATTTGCGGGATGGGCGGGCTGAACATCATTGAAATTCTTGCAAAATCCGATTGGTTCGGACGTGAGAAGAAGCGGTTGATTCTACAGCCACAAACCGATGCCTGCCATCTGCGGGCATTTCTTTTGGACAGTGGCTGTGATTTGATTTCGGAACGCGCCGTCATCGACGCAAAACGTGCTTATTCGGTCTTGTCCGTTGTGACCGAAGAGAGCGGGAGAAGTCTCCCGGATTGGAGACAATATATCGAATTTAATCCGGAGTGGGCTAAAAGGCATGAGATCATTTTGGGCAAACTCGGATCTGCCGAAGAAGCCGAACAGGTCTATTTTTCATCACTTTATAAACTGTTTAAAAATCGTGTCGAGGGTGCAAAACTGGAAAAAAACAAGCCGATGGTTCGGGCTTACTTACATATTTGCGAATTGATAACCGAAGCGACGGGGGCGGAAATTTAAATCCACGAAGGGGAGGTCATAAAGATGAGCACCGTAAAAGAGATTTATAATTTTCTGGACAGCATCTGGAAATTCAATAACATGCCGGAATACGACAATTCCGGATTTTTAATCGGTGATAAAAACACAGAAGTCACAAAGATCATGTGCTGCCTCGATGCAACCGCTGATGTAATCGGTCAGGCAAAAGCGTTCGGCGCGCAGTTGATCGTCAGCCACCACCCGATCATTTTTGATCCGCTCAAAAGGCTGGATTCAAACAATCCCGCCTATGCCGCCGCGTCTGCCGGAATCGCCGTGATCTCGGTGCATATACCGATTGATGAGCATATTGAAGGTGCAAACAAAGTGCTGTGTGAAAGGCTGGGGCTGATTTTAAAAGAGCCATTCGGGGAAAAGAAAAGTCCTTGCGGCGACCGTCTCTGCGAGGGATGGGTAGGAGAATTGCTGATGCCGCAAAGCCCCCGTGAATTTGCTGTCAAAGTTGGGCAGATTCTCTCCTCGCCGGTCATGTTCTGCGACGGCGGAAAGCCAATCAAAAACGCAGTCGTCTGCGGCGGAAGCGGCAGCTTTTTAATCGAGTTGGTCATCGAGGCGGGTTATGACTGCTTTATCACTTCTCAGTTAAAACATCAGGACGTTCTCATTGCCCGGGCGGCGGATATCACTCTGATCGATGCCACCCATTTCGGCACCGAAATTCATATCGCGGAAATTTTGAGGGAAAAGCTTGCGCAGGAATTTACCGGGATTGAGGTTGCCCTTGCCAAAGAGAGCAATCCGCTGCAGAGCGTTTAAATTTAAAGGAGAAAACAATGGCAGTTGACGGTGCGTTTTTGCATTTATTAATACGCGAGTTGGAGAGTGCGATCGGGGGTTTTGTAGATAAAATCTATCAGCCCTACCGCGACCAGCTTGTGTTTGCAATGCGTACCAGAGAAGGGCAAAAACGTCTTCTGTTGACCTCTAAATCCGACGCCGCGCGGGTGCATTTCACCCAACAGAATTATGAAAACCCTCCGCAGCCCCCGATGCTGTGCATGTTGCTGCGAAAACTCCTGATCGGCTCCAAATTGACGGCAATCCGCCAGGACGGCATGGAGCGTGTTTTGTATCTCGATTTTACGGGACGTAACGAACTCGGGGAGCTGCAGGTGATCACCGCTGTTGCCGAGATCATGGGCCGCCATTCTAACCTCATCTTTCTTAATTCCGACGGTGTTATTATAGATGCTGTTAAGCGCATTGATGAAAACGTCAGCGCGGTACGTCAAATCTTTCCGGGATTGAGGTATGAACTCCCGCCGAAGCAGGACAAGATACCGGTTGACGTCTTAAACCTCTCTGAATTTGTAGAAAAGATCATGCGAGACAACGCGGGTGTCCTTTTGGAAAAAGCACTTTTAGGCGGCATTCAAGGGCTTTCTCCGTTCAACTGCGCACAACTGTGTTATGAGGCTATTGGCGATCAAAGTATTGTCTGCGGAGAATTGAATGCAAAGCAAAAAGAAACACTCGTTTCATCCATTGAGCGATGTCAGCAAAGAATTAAAAATTACAACATCTGTCCTACGGCGGTTTTTGATCAGACCGGTGCGACCGTTGATTTCTCATTTATGCCGCTCAGCCGTTATGATGCAGAAAATCAAAAACAATTCGAGACGCTTTCACAACTGCTCGATACATTTTACTACGCCAAAGAACACCGCGACCGCCAGCGACAGAGCAGCCGTGACCTGTATAAGCTTGTCGAAAACGCCGCTGACAGGACACGCAGAAAAATGCTTAGCCGTACGCAGGAGCTCGAGGATACCAAAAACGCAGATAAATATCGGTTGTGCGGCGATCTGGTTATGGCCAGCCTCTATATGATTCATAAAGGCGATACCACATTGAACACGGTCGATTACACCGATCCGGAACAAAAGACCGTTACGATTGCGCTTCAGAATGATTTGACGCCGAATCAAAACGCGCAGCGATATTATAAACTCTACCGAAAAGCCGACAATGCGGCCAAGCAGTTAGTCGGTTTGATTGAGAAAGACCGTGAAGAATTAAGCTATCTCGATTCCGTGCTTTATGCACTCGAAAACACCGAAGACTCTGCGGATATTGCACAGATTCGTGAAGAACTTGCGGCGCAGGGATACCTCAAACGCCGTGCCGTATTCAAGAATAAACAAAGAGGTGAATCGCAGCCGCGTAAATTTATCAGCAGCGGCTTTGAAATCTTGATCGGCAGAAACAACCGTCAAAACGATCTGCTGACATTCAAAAAGTCGCAGGGCAATGATATCTGGATGCACGCGCGCGGCATTCCCGGCAGCCATGTGATCGTAGTAACCGGGGGAAAACAACCCGATGAACAAACCTTGACTGAGGCAGCTACACTTGCTGCTCTGTATTCCAAAAACGGCAAAGGGGTTCACATACCGGTTGATTACACCACAGTGAAACGAGTAAAAAAGCCCACAGGTTCACCGCCCGGCTTTGTAAATTATTTTGACTATCAGACAGTCTTTGTTAATCCGGATGCGGCGTTGGCGGATAAACTGAAAGCTGATTGACAAAAAAAGTCGTTTTGCTGTATACTTAGGACAAATTTCGACTTTTATCGGGGAGCGAGCTTGTGGTAGACAGAAAATGGACTTTTTGCGCCACCGACCGCAATGCGGTTGCGGAAATGGCGCAGGACAATTCAATAACCCGGCTGCAGGCGGCGCTTCTTTATAACCGAGGCATCACGGCACCCGAGGATATCGATGAGTTTTTCTCTTGCGATATCGAGACCGGTATCGAGGAACCTTTTTCGCTTGCCGATATGGATCGTGCCGTTGACCGCATTCGCACCGCGCTTGATAAGCATGAACGCATTTGCATCTTCGGCGACTATGACGCCGACGGTGTGACCTCGACCGTAATGATTTATGACTATCTGATTGAACACGGCGCAAATGTAATCTGGTGTCTGCCTTCCCGTGAAGAGGGCGGATATGGTATGCACGACGCCATCATCGAGGATCTTGCCAAGGACAATATCAATTTGATTATTACCGTCGATAACGGCGTAACCGCGTTTGACGAAATCAAGCGAGCCAAAGAACTGGGAATTGACGTGGTTGTCACGGACCATCATACCGTACCGCCGGAATTGCCCGACTGCATCGTCGTCGACCCGCATCGGCCCGATTGCCCCAGTCGGTTCAAGGGGCTTTGTGGCGCGGGTGTGGTGTTCAAACTCATTTGCGCGCTCGAAGAGGACATCGAATCGGTGCTTGACCGGTATGGCGATTTGCTTACTGTTGCCACAATTGCCGATATCGTACCGCTGACCGGTGAAAACCGCATCTTTGTCAAAAACGGCATTGATATTCTGAAAGACACCGAAAATTTGGGTCTCAGGGCTTTGATGAATACTTCCGGTATGAATACGCGTTTCAGTGTTCAATCGGTAGCTTATATGCTTGCACCGCGTATTAATTCCGCCGGCAGGATGGGAGACGCAGCTGATTCCGCCCGGCTGTTGTTGGCAAAAACGCAGCAAGAGGCCGAGCAATACGCTCAAATGCTCGAGGACTATAATGCGAGACGCCAACAGACCGAGCAGCGGATTTTTACTGAGGCAAACGAAAAATACGCCTCCGTGGATGAACTGCGCCATTCGCCGGTGGGCGTGGTCTGGGGTGAGGGCTGGGAGAGCGGCGTCGTCGGCATCGTGGCGGCAAAACTCGTTGAGAAATACGGGAAGCCGTTTATCGTGTTCGGCATCAAAGACGATGTTGCAACCGGATCGGGCCGTAGCGTCGAAAGCTTTTCAATATACGATGCGGTGAACAGTTGCAGCCAAGACCTCATAAAATACGGCGGGCATGCGCAGGCAGTCGGAATGACTCTTTCGGCGGAAAAACTGCAGGATTTTTCAAAGGCCATCAACGAATACGCCGAACCGCTCGGCCAGATTCCGCCCAACTTTTTTAAGATTGACGGTTATCTGCGTCCGCAGCAGCTCATTATGGACGTCATTTCACAGATTGATGAAATGGAACCGTTCGGCCGTGAAAACCCTATGCCGTTATTTTGTCTCGCGGGAGTAATGATTAAAAACATTCGGGCTATGCGAAACGGGAATCATTGTCTGGTAGAGGTTGAAAAAGACGCCGCTTCGGCCATGTTGCTGTTATTCGGGACATCACAGAATGAGATGTGTTTCCAAGTGGGTGATAAGGTCGATGTTTTAGTGACGTTAAGTTGCCGAGAATATAACGGCAACGTTGAACTCTCAATTGTGGCCAAAGATATTCGTTACACAAATTTCAATCAGGATAATTATTTCAACAGTAAATTTGAATTTGACCGTTGTATCCGAAGAGGTGAAAAACCGACCTGCACCATCACAAGAGAGGATACGGCAACGGTATTCCGGGCGATTAAAAGCAGCCATAAGGCATTGACAAACGGCGCGTGTCTTGCTCACATTTTGAGCGATCAGATGGATTTCTATAAAATCTCAATGTGTCTGGAAGTCCTGCGCGAAGTGGGATTGGTTAACATCGACAACGGAATCATCACATTGGTTGAAACGTCAAAGGAAAAGAAAAAAGATCTTTCGGATTCCCAATTGTTCCGGATTGCAAACGGACTGCCGAATCCGGACGAAAAATCGTAAAGAAGGAGATTTGTGTGAGCGACGAGAGCAGGACAGTTGAATATGAGACTTATTTTGCCCCGATAAAAGCGGAACTCGAGGCTGTATTCACGCCTGCCGAATGCAAGAAAGTCGAACAGGCTTTTGAGCTTGCCTCCGCGAGCCATGCAGGACAAAAACGTTCTTCGGGTGAGCCGTATATCTCCCATCCGGTTGCTGTTGCACGTATTCTGCTCGAGGATTTGGGCATGGACTGCGAAACCATCTGCGCAGCGCTTTTACACGATGTGATGGAAGACTGCGGCGTCAGCCGCAAGACGATCACCGAAAAATTCGGGAAAGTCGTAGCTGATCTGGTCGACGGCGTATCAAAACTGGGTAATATTAAATATACCTCAAAAGATGAATTGCAGTCGGAAAATATCCGAAAAATGCTGCTTGCGATGAGCCACGACATCCGTGTCATGCTCATCAAATTGGCCGACCGACTGCACAATATGCGTACGCTCAAATACCGTCCCGAGGAAAAGCAGCGCGACACCGCTCTCGAGACGATGGAAATCTATGCGCCGATTGCGCATCGCCTCGGCATGCATGCGTTGAAAAACGAATTGGAAGACCATGCAATCCGTTGTCTCGATCCGATCGGATGCGGTGAAATTGAGGCAAAAATCGCCATGGATACCCGTGAGCAGTCGGACTTTCTCGATTCCATCAAGCAGCAGATTAGCGAGAGCTTTAAAGACTGCGGATTCGATTACCGGGTTGACGGACGTGTCAAGAGCATGTGCGGAATTTATCGGAAAATATTCATCGAAAACCGCGATATCTACGATACCTTTGCGGTGCGCATCATCGTCAATGCCATCAACGAGTGCTATATGGCATTGGGTATCATTCACGATACATTTAAACCGATTCCCGATCGGTTCAAGGATTTTATCTCTTTGCCGAAAAATAACGGTTACCGCTCAATTCACACCACCGTTATCAGCAACCGAGGCATTCCGTTTGAAGTGCAGATTCGTACTTTCGAGATGCATCAGGAGGCCGAATACGGCATCGCCGCGCACTGGAAATATAAAGTCGGCATCGAAGATAAAGACGCCAAAAATGCCCGATTTGAGCAACGTGTCAAGTGGCTGCGCGAGATGCTTGAGGCTAAGGACGAGGCCGACGGCGAAGAAGATCTGCGCAATTCCATCAAGGCTGAGTTAACTGACGACGATGTGTTTGTTTTTACGCCGAAAGGTGAGGTCCGGGTACTGCCGTGGGGTGCAACGATTATTGATTTTGCTTATGCCATCCATTCCGCGGTCGGCAACCGTATGGTAGGTGCAAAGGTCAACGGTAAAATCACACCGATTGATTCACAACTCACTTCCGGCACGGTTATCGAAATCCTGACAACTTCGGCGCAGGGACACGGTCCCAGCCGTGACTGGCTCAAGGCTGCCAAGACCAGCGAAGCCCGCAACAAAATCCGCCAGTGGTTCAAGCGGGAGCGCCGCGACGAAAACATCACCGCAGGCCGTGATGATTTCGAACGCGAGGTACGCCGAATTAATCCGAGGCTGACTTCCGAACAATATCAGTCTATATTAGCCGATACCGCACGACGAAATCATTTTTTGCACGAAGAGGACTTTTTTGCCTCGATCGGTTACGGCGGTATTTTAATCTCAAAGCTGCTGCCGAAACTGCGTGAAGATTGTGCCAGGTACAACGCACCCGACGTCGACACAATCAAACCGGCAGCGCCTCCGGCAAAAGTCACTCATAGCAACGGTGGCGTCATTGTCGAGGGATTTGACAACTGTTTGGTCAAGTTCGCCAAGTGCTGCAATCCGGTTCCGGGCGACGACATCATCGGATTCGTCACAAGGGGCGGAGGCGTTGCCGTACATCGCCGCAACTGCAACAACGTAATTAAAAACATCGACAAGGAACCCGGCCGATGGCTCCATTCATCATGGGCGACCAAAGAAGGTGAAGTTTACAAGGCCGTACTCTCGCTGATGACAATGCCCAACGCCAACCTGTTTAACACGATTTCCCAATTGCTTGCTTCGGAAAATCTATTCACAGAGGGCATTTTATTGACGGGTAAAAGCGATAAGGGTGACGAGTACGAAGTTGTCGTACGAGTCGGTAGCAATCAACAGCTGAGAGGGCTTGTTTCAAAGCTTTCAACTATTCCGGGTGTGTTGTGGGCGAAGAGAATTTAAATCATACCATTTAAGTATATTATATTGACATTGGAACTTTCGCGGTGTAGAATAGAAACCGGCTAACCGAAGAGCAGGGAAGCCGAAGCATTTTATAAATAGGGAGTAAAAAAAGTAAAATGACAAGAAAAATTTTCTCATTGGTTTTTGCATTGGTTTTGTTGGTGACTGTGGGTTGTTCCGCTCAAGCCGCATCTTCTGTACCTTCGTCTGTGGCGTCGGATGTGACAGAAACAGTTAAAATCGCCGCACTGCAGGGCCCGACCGCATTGTCTTTTTTGAAAATGTGGGATGACGGCACAAAATTAGACAGCATGGAAGCCGAATATGAATTGCTCTCTGCGCCGGACGCAATGGTCGCGGAACTGGCAAAAGGAACATATGATATCGCTTGTCTGCCGTTGAACACCGCAGCGAACCTTTTTAATCAAGGCACGGATTACCGTTTGGTCGGTATTTGCACGTGGGGTAATATGTACATCATTAGCACCGATGATTCGATTCAGAGCATCGACGACCTGTCGGGCAAGACGATTGCTGTCTCTGCGCAGGGCGCAACTCCCGATGTAATTTTAAGATATGCGCTTGAGGAAGCCGGACTGACTAAAAAAGTTACGATTGACTATACACTGACATCGCATGCCGATCTTGCGGCTTCGGTTATCTCTGGTCAGACAACGCTTGCACTGATGCCCGAGCCGTTTGTTTCAAATATTCTGGATAAAAACAGTGCTGTAAAAGTGGTTGTCGACATGCAGCAGGTTTGGGCTGAAGTCACTGAAGGTGAACCCTACATCCCGATGAGCGCCATTGTTGTTAAGGGCTCTTTTGCTGACGCGAATCCTGAGGTCATGTCCGAATTTATCACAGCGCAACAGGCTTCGGCCCAATATACGACCAATGTCAACGAACTGGCCGTGTTGGCTGAAAAACATGGTGTGACCCTGCCTGCGGTAGCAATCATCAACGGCACACCGCGCTGCAATATCTTCTTCGAAACCACGACGGAAGCCAGAGCCGATATCGACAATTATTTCAATATCATCCTCGGTTTCTCGCCGGATGATATCGGAGGTGTGATGCCGTCTGAAGCGTTCTTTGCCACATTCGAATAAAAAAAGACTTGTACTTTGGCAAATTCTCGGCGGCGTGACTTTCATTGCCGTCTGGCAAATCGCTGCAACTTTATTGGACAACACCTATATACTGCCCCGTCCGGCCGCCGTGCTCTCGGCGCTGGCGGGGCTTTTTGCCGAAAATGACGCGGGGGTTTTGTCGGCAACACTGGGAAGATGGCTGCTCGGTTTGATTCCGGCGATCGTTTTAGGCATGCTGTTGGGGTCGCTCTCAGCGGCTTATGTCCGGTTTGGCGCATTCATGGCGCCGTTGTTTACGGTGATCAAGTCCATCCCAATTGTGGCGGTGATTCTGCTTGCATTGGTTTGGTTAAACGCGCCGTTGGTACCCTCATTTGCGGTATTTTTAGCAGCGTTTCCCTCGGTGTGTGAAAACAGTGCGGCAGGCGTGAAAGGAATAGACCGCCGTTTGATTGAGATGGGCAGGGTCTATAAATTTTCACTTTCAAAGCGTCTGTTCGGCATTTATCTGCCCTCAATTGCGCCTTATGTGGTCGCAGCTGTTAAAACCGCAGCGGGGATCGGATTAAAAGCCGTGGTAGTGACGGAATTGGTCGTTCAACCCGTGCTTTCGGTCGGTGCGCAGATGCAGACGGCGCGAGTTACGCTGTCAACCGATAAACTGCTGGCTTGGACGGTACTGGTGATCGCGATGGGGTATTTGATTGACCGGTTGTTAGGAATGGTTGAAAAAGCGCTTCGCAACAGATATTAAAGAAAGGGGGCAGCTTTTTGCACATCGAAAGATATACGAAAAAATTCGGAGACCTTGCGGTGTTTGACGATTTTTCAGTCGAGTTTTATGATGGGAAGATCAACTGTATCATGGGTCCGTCGGGCTGCGGCAAGACAACATTATTAAATGCGGTTGCAGGTCTTGACGGTGGAAAAATTCAATCGACAGCAAACATCAGTTATATTTTTCAAGAACCCCGGCTGCTGCCATGGAAACGGATTCGTCAGAATATTATGATTGCATTGCCCGATACGCTTTCGAAATCCGAAAAACGCGAACGGGCGGAAAAATATCTGACCGCCGTCGGGCTTGAGAAGTTTATGAATTATTTCCCTATACAGCTTTCCGGCGGGATGCGTCAGCGTGCGGCAATTGCGCGGGCGTTTGCCGTACCCTGCGATCTGTTGCTGATGGACGAGCCGTTTAACGGACAGGATATGAAGACTAAAGATGAATTGATCAGGTTATTTTTAAAACTCTGGAAAGACGAGCCCAAAACCGTCATTGCGGTCACGCACAGCTTTTCGGAGGCTTGGCTGCTCGGTGACAGAACAATTGTGCTCACAAAAGCACCCGCCCGGATTGCCGCCGATATCAACTGTTTCACCCCGCGTGAAATCCGCGCCGCAAACGTCGATTGCGGTGAAGCAAAGATTCTGCGGCAAAAAATTGAAGAAGCGTTTGACACTTCCCCCCCAAACCCTCGGATAGGTTGACAGAATATTGTGTAAATGGTATCATAAAACAAGTTTTTGAAAGGAAAGCAAACGAAATGGACAAGAAAAAATATGCCAAAAAACTGCTCGATTATCTCGATCATGCGCCGACGCCGTTTCAATCGGTTGACCTGTTGAAATCGATGCTCGATAAAGCCGGCGCGCAGCAGATCAAAGACGGTGAAGCATGGAATTTAGAACGCGGAAAAGCGTATTATATCATCAAGGACGGCACGCAGATCGCGGCCTTTAAAATCGGAACAAAACCGATTGAAGAGACGGGACTGCGAATTATCGCTGCTCATCACGATTCACCGGGTTTCCGGGTCAAACCGGGCGGCTCGACGCTTGACGGCGGATATGAACGCCTTTCTGTCGAGGGATACGGCGGCCTGATTGTTCACGGCTGGATGGACAGACCTCTGGGACTCGCCGGACGTGTCTGTATCAGGGACGGCGGCAGCGTTCGCTGCGTCAACGTCAATATTGACAAACCGATTCTGGTCATTCCAAGCGCGGCGATCCATGTCGTGCGCGAGGTCAACGACGGGGCAAAATTCAACCTCCAGACCGAGACCTGCCCGTTCTTGTGCAAGGCCGGGGAAAAGAAACGTTTTATTGGTTACATCGCAGAGCAGGCCGGCGTGAAAGAAGAGGACATCCTCAGTTTCGAGCTTGCACCGTATGATTGTACGCCCGGCTGCTTCACCGGCATCGACGGGGATTTTGTCTCGGCTTGCCGCACCGACGATGCTGAGATGGCTTTTACGGCGTTTACCGCATTCTGTGAAGCCATTGAAAGTGAAAACACCTGTCTCGCGTTTGCCTATGACCATGAGGAGATTGGCTCCGGTTCGACCCGCGGCGCAAGAAGCAACACCATGCAGATGATCATCGACCGCATCTGCGAGAAATTCGCAGTCAGTCAGGAAAATAAATATCGCGCAATGGCGCATACATTGGTGTTTTCCGCCGATATGGCGCATGCCACGCACCCGGCTTATGCGGGAAAATACGACCCGTCCTATCCGGTGGTTTTAAATAAAGGCCCGGTACTCAAATTGACCGAACGCCAGAGCTATGCGACTTCTCCGTCGGGTTCGGCGGTTTTCAAAATGCTGTGTGAGCGCAATAAAATCCCCTATCAGATTCAAGTCAATCGCAGTGACGCACGAGGCGGCGGCACCATCGGCCCGGGCATTGCGGCGGAATACGGCGTGGTCACAGTCGATATCGGAAATCCCTGTCTGTCAATGCACGCGGTGCGCGAATATGTCGGCGCGGAAGATGTCGGCCATATGGTCGACCTGATGAAAGCGCTCTATAACAGCGACTTGAACGGAATATTATAAAAACGGAGGATATTATCATGCTTTTAAAGGAACTCACTCAGCGGTTCGGTGTCAGCGGCAGCGAAACCGAAATTGCCGAATTTATCAAAAAGACCGCCGCACCCTATGTCGATGAATTTATCGAAGGCGGTCTGGGCAGCGTCATCGCGCTCAAAAAAGGCAGTTCAAAGACCCCGAAAAAGATCATGCCGAGTGCCCATATGGACGAGATCGGCTTCTGTGTGATGTCATTCACCGCCGGCGGTATGGTAAAACTGCGTGCGGTCGGCGGAATTCCGATCCCGCTGACTATCGGACAGCGAATCCGGTTTGCCAATGGCGTAGTCGGCGCGGTTTCAGCCGATTGCGCGTATGATGACGTTAAGGGCAACTTTACCAAGCTCTATGCCGATATCGGTGCAAACAACAAAGAGGACGCGGAAAAGCTACTCTCGGTCGGCGATTTTGCCTGCTATGACGCGCCGTATACCGAGATGGCAAACAATCGTATCTGCACCAAAGCGCTGGATAATCGTATCGGCTGTTATATCCTGCTTGAGTGCATGAAAAAATATCAAAACCCCGTCCACGATGTCTACTACGTCTTCAGCAGCCAGGAAGAAGTGGGCTTACGCGGTGCAAGAACGGCGGCGCAGCTGCTCGATCCCGACGAGGGCATCGCGGTCGACATCGGCGGCTGCTTCGACACGCCCGAATCTGCCGGAAAAGGCAATCCGGTACTCGGCGGCGGCGCGGCAATCAAGGTGATGGATATGTCGGTCATTTGCGATAAGGGCATCGTTAAAAAGATGAAAGATATCGCAGCCGAAAAGAACATCAAAGTCCAGATGGAAGTGCTGGCCGGCGGCGGCACCGACGCGGGTGCGATCAATCAGGTCGGTGAAGGTAAAAAGACCGGCGGCATCTCGATTCCGACGCGCTACGGTCACGGACCGATCTCAATGGTTGATCTCAATGATGTGCAGAACTGCATCGACCTTCTCGGAGAATACATCAGCGTAAAATGACGCCGAAGATTATTACGCTCGAACTCGGCGGGTTCGGAACCAACGCCTATATTTTTAATAACGGTACGCATACCGCTGTTGTCGATCCCGCGATTGCCTCCCGTAATATACGGGAGGCGGTCGCGCTTTACAAATGCGGATTAGATTATATCTTGCTGACCCACGCGCATTTTGACCACATCGGCGGAATTTCCGATCTCAAATCCGAATTTCCGAATGCAAAACTCGTCATCAATGTCGGCGATGAAGAGGCGCTTCGAACCCAGACGGGCAGAGATTACCCGTTCGGGTTTTTCGCCCATCCCGAACAGCACATTCCCGATCTGATTGTTTGCGACGGAGACGAACTGCCGTTCGGGGACGACAAAATCAAGGTTCTGCACACGCCCGGGCATTCGCCCGGCAGTTGCTGCTATCAACATGGGAAAACGGTTTTTTGCGGTGATACGATTTTTCAGGGTGGCGCAGGCAGAACCGACCTGCGCGGCGGCAGCTTGGACGAACTGATGCAGTCACTGTCGCGGCTCATGTTGCTGCCGGACGACACCGTTTTGCTGCCCGGACACGGTCCTTCGACGACGGTCGGAGATGAACGGAAGAATAATCCGTATTTGCCATGGTAAAAGTAATCGCTCCCGAGGAGCTTCTGTATGAGTCAATTAATCTGACAAAGGTATTTTTTATCGGGGAAAAAGTTGTCTTTGAAGACGAAGCGGATATTACTGTGACCGTTCAAAAATCAGATGAGATCATCACGGTTGAACTCAAAGACGGAATCCATATCGAGGCCGACAGCGAATCGGTCCGACAGTCGGAATACTTGTGCGCACCCGATCTTGATCTTGCACTCGGTAGGGCTTTTTACCGGGCGGGAATGCGCTTTACCGGACGCAAACCGCTATGGGGCATTCTGACCGGCGTCAGGCCGGCGAAACTGTTCATGGGTCTGACTTCTGAGAGTTCCCGGGAAAAAGCAGAACAAGTCTTTATTGACGACTATTACGTCAGTGAAAAAAAGACCCGGTTATGCGCTTTGGTCGGAGACAACAGGACTAAATCCGGTGCCGTTTCCAAAAATGATGAGTGCAGTTTATATATCTCAATCCCATATTGCCCAAGCCGCTGTGCCTATTGCTCGTTTGTCTCACAGGACAATGACCACTACGATCAAAAACAGATTGAGCAATATCTCAAACTGTTGCATCTTGAGATCAAACAAACTTGCGCATATATTAAAAACGCGGGGCAGAGAATAATCACAATCTATGTCGGCGGCGGCACCCCTGCGATTTTATCACCCGTGCAGCTCTCCGAACTCACCGAAACCCTTGTGCAAAACGCGCCCGGATATCATGAATTAACCGTGGAACTCGGCCGTCCGGATGCGATCACTGCGGAAAAGCTTAGCGCTCTGCACAACATCTGCAATGCCCGTATCTCAATCAATCCCCAGACGATGCACGATCCGGTACTTGAACGTATCGGAAGAAAACACACGGTTAAGCAGTTTTACCGCGCTTACGAAAACGCCGTAAAAGCGGGATTTACCGATATCAACGTCGACCTGATCGCCGGACTGCCGGGTGATACCGAAGACGGTTTTATCGAGAGCGTCATGGGGATTCAAGCGCTGTCCCCGGCCAATATTACTATCCACAGCTACGCCAAAAAACGCGGTTCAAAATTGGCACAAGAGGGCGGCGCTGACGAACTGATTCAAAGCGGGACTGTCGAACACGGGCTTGACCATTGTGCGCATATTCTTTTGAATAGGGATTATTCCCCGTATTATCTTTACCGTCAGCGTGACATCAGCGGGGGCGGCGAAAACGTCGGTTGGTGCAAAGAGGATTCTTTCGGACTTTACAACATATACATGATGGATGAACTGCACAGCATCTACGGCTGCGGAGCAGGCAGCGTGACAAAAGCTGTGCGTGCGCAAAACGATTTGATTCGGTTTTTTAATCAGCGGCTGCCGCTGGAATATATCAAGCACTTTGACGAAATGTGCGTTAAGAAAAAAGAATTCATCGAGAGGGAGGCTGTTCGAAAACAATGAGGTACTTTGTTGAGGATTTAAAAGAAATCTCCGCAAATAACATCGCTCCCGTTGAGGAGAAAATCAAAAAGCGGCTTACTGCGGCGGCTGATCTGATTGTCGACGGCGGATACAAAGTCATTTTGATCGCGGGTGGTTCCGCTTCCTGCAAAACCAGTTCGACACTGGCGATTGATGCGATATTGGAGAGCCGCGGTCTTTGCAGCACTGAACTCTCGATGGACGATTTTTACAAGAACCGCGATGAGTGCCCGATTTTACCCGACGGTACTTATGATATCGAGTCGCTTGCTGCGATCGACGTGAATTTAATGAATGAAGTAATCTATGATCTCTCAATCGGAAAGGCAGTAAATATCCCGATTTTCGATTTTATCACCGCAAGACGGACAAATTCCGTAAAAAGCGTGACACCGCGCGCAGATGGTGTTATAATATTGGAAGGAATCAACGCACTGAATCCTGCGGTGGCGGCTTCGGTGGAGTCGGGAAGGGTATTACGCGTTTTTGTTGAACCGTTGGCTGAGATTTATGACGACAATGAACGGTTAATGGGAATTCGGGACATCCGATTTTTGCGGCGAACGGTAAGAGACTACAATTATCGGGGAGCGAGTGTCGAGAAGACCATTAGTATGTGGGACAGTGTTCTGCACGGAGAAGATCAAAATGTCACCCCTTATATCAGCGGTGCGGATATTTGCATTGATACCTTTTTTGACTATGAATTATCGGTTTTCAAAGAGTGCGCAGAAAAAATTATACCCCGGGACTATCATATTCATAGTGATATGTTAAAAACCATCCGCGGTCTATTGAACCAAATTCCGAAATTGGATAAACAAATCATTCCCAAGGATTCACTTTTACAGGAATTTATTAAGATTTAAGGAGGCATAGTAATGGACATCGTGGTAAAAAAAGTGCTTGACGCCGCTGTTGAAGTGGGAGATAAAGCGGTCGGTAAATTGAAGAAAATTGCCGACGAAAGTCGTGTGACCAGCGATATCGTCAGAAAAGTGGTCGACTATTCCAAAAAACAATGTAAAAAAGCGACCTGCTGCGCGTCCAATGCCAAACAGGAATTTCAAAAACACACGCAGAACATGTCACAAAAAGCCGGAGGCACCATAAAGAAAGCAAAATCAGCCTCAGACGAATTCGGCGGGAAAATAAACGATGTCTCGCAGAAGGTGAGCAGAGAAATCCAGCATAGTTACGGTGAGTTGGAAAAGCAGAAGATGTATTATGACCTCGGCAAAATGGTCTATCGCCAGTCTATTGAACACGACACCGATAAATATTCCTATTTTATCGTCGATAAAATCAGTAAGATTGCAAAACAAAACAAAGAGGAAGACAAATTACGTCAGGACGGCGAACAAGCGTCGGACGACGATATTCTTTAAACCATTATTCCGATTGAAAATCAGCGGCAGATTTAATCTGCCGTTGATTTTTTATTAAAGCGAAATCAATACCAAACTTCGATTTGGGTATCGATATCACGAAACTGTACGGCTGTCGTCTCTGAACCGTCCTGTAAAACTTTTGATTCTCCTTTTCGAAGATAGGTTATAAACATTTTTCTGCCATTGTTGGTCAATGTGAGTTTACAGTCATTAATCGTAGTAGGAATGCAAGGTGAAAAAGTGATGTTTTTACCGCTGATTTTCACGCCAAGCATCTTTTCCAGGATTGTGCGATAATACCACCCTGCAGCACCGGTGTAGAGCGACCAGCCGCCGCGTCCGTAAGCGTTCGGATTCGTAGAGATGTCAGCCGGAATTGCATACGGCTCCAAATAAAAGTTGCTGTTGCAGACAAATTGATCCAGCGCAGGCACTAAACCTCGTAAAATTCGCCAGCCGTCATCCGCTCTGCCTGCGGAAAACAATGCATAGGCAAAAAAGCATGCACCATGAGTATATTGTCCGCCGTTTTCGCGTACGCCTTCCGGATAATCGGCGGTATATCCGATTGAATGGTCTTTTTCGCCGAGTGGCGGTGCAAACAATTTCAAGATACCGCAGGCGGGGTCATATAACAACTGCAAAGCAGTGTCAAGAGCGGTGTTTTGCTGCTTAGCGGTTCCGATTCCGGCCAATACGGCAAAAGCCTGCGGCAGCAGATCAATTTTCACACTGTCACTCTTTTCGTATCCGAAAGCTTTATTCTCAAGAAAACCGCGTATAAACCGATCATCGTTCCAACAGGTGTTTTCAATGGATTTTTTCATGCGCGAAGCAATTTCCGCAGCTTTTTGCGCTGTGTCAGCATGTCCGAGTTTGATACAAAGTGCGGTAAATTCATCCGCGACGAGTTTCAAAAACATACCCAGCCAAACACTCTCTGATTTGCCGTCGTTTCCGATCCTGTTAAAACCGTCATTCCAGTCGCCGCCCCCAAAGAGCGGGAGATCGTGTTCCCCAAAGGTCAGGCTTTGTCTGAAAGCTGTACAGCAATGCTCAAACAATGTGTCGCCGGCGCAGCTCTTTTCATATTTTGCGTAACGCTCATTTTCATACGATTCGAGCGGTAAACCATCCAGATAACAGATCGGATAATCAAATATCGCCAGGTCATCCGTAAATTCGGCATATCTGCAAGCCGCGAGAATCAACCAAAGAGGGTCGTCGCGATAACGGCTTCGGATACCGTGTTTTTCACCGTCGAGATTATGCCACCAGTGCAAGACGTCACCGGGTTGGAACTGACATGCCGCCGCGCGTAAAATCTGAGCTTTTGCCGCCTCAGGTGAGAAATATAATGCTGCCAACGAGTCCTGAAGCTGATCTCGAAACCCCCATGCACCGCCGTTTTGATAAAAACCGGTTCGGCCGTACATGCGGCACTGTAGAATTTGATTCGGTAGAAATTCGTTAAACAATATTGCATATGGCAAGTCATCAAACTTTACAGATGACGATATATTTTCTTTGGGAAGCTCATTAGAAATCTTGCAGGCTAAAGCCGCTGATTCAGCCGTTTCTCCGTATCCGAGAGCGAAATTCAATTCGAATTCTTTTCCACTGTAAAGTGAAAATGATTTACGGATACAGGCACAATTGTTCCCACAAGGCGCGAGTACCTTATCATTCCACCTGCCCGCAAAAAAGGAAGCGCGATCACAGGTAAAACCGTCACAGCCGGTTTGTTCATCGAGGCACATAAAGCCGCTAAAATTCTGGTCATTAAAATTTCCGATAATCAAACGGTTCTCTATCCAACGAGCCTTGAGCAAAAAGGAAAATTTGCTGTTTTCGCCCAACACAGGCTCACAATAAAAAGCGGTTTCGGCCTCATAGGTGGAAGCGGCGTTAAATTTGATATTTATTCGCTTTGCCATCCCGTTTTCAGGAACAGTTACGGTAGTCACTGCAGTGATATCTTCAATTTTTGAATGGTATTCGATGCCGTTACCGGAGAAAATAGCCGTAGAACCGTTGATCAAATCATATATTTTCCCATGGATACGCAGATAAAGCCGTTCACCTTGGTTATCGGAAACCGTATCATTTTCGAACGGCGTCAGTTTCATTAAATGAGAATTCAAAGCCCAAGTAAATCCCAGTGCGTTTTCAGAAACCAATGTGCCGAACGACGGATTCGCTAAAACCAAACAGCGCGGAAGCGGATTTCCGTTTTCGCAGATGAATCGGGTATCTTTAAAAAAGCCATAAGAAACATCAAAACAAGTGCTGTCCTTAGTGATTTCGACCGGAAGAGACGGAAACACTTTGGTGGGAATGAGTTTGCGAACAGTCTCTTTTCGCCCAAGGGCAAAATGTGGTGCAATATATCCGGCTGCGGCACGAAGCAGAATGATGGTCTCGTGCGGAAGAGAGGCCTCATTCAATAGGAATATACCGAATTTTTGATTTAAAAACGGTTCTGCGTGATTGGATTTTATAATTTCATTCAATGATTTTCGCAGTTTGCTTTCATATTCACCCGAATCATCAAAAACGATCACAAGATCAAAACCAAGACCGCGTTGCCTTAAAAATTGGTGCATCATCACATAAGAAGAAGCGCGTGAAGCATCTTCATCGCTGTGGATTTCAAGCAATAAAATCGAGCAGTCACCGGAGATGCCGACACTCCATAAATTTCGCGGACTGAGCTGATTTTCGCGGGCGGCGATAATCGATTCGACACTGTGTGAGGCGCCGAACAGCATGCTTCCGAAAGCGTTTCGGCAGATTAAACCTGTTGCACCGATCGGTTGATAGGAATGAAGCTTCGGGCTCTTTCGGGCTTGACGAAGATTATCGGCTGCTCCGGCTTTGTTCATACCTGCGGCAAAAATCACGGTCTGTTGAACGGTTGAATACGGTTCTACAGAAAGCGTAAAACGAAGAAAAACACCGCTGTCAGGGCGCCACCCGCCATTGTCCAGAGATTGATCAAATACCTCCGGAATGTGGTGAATTCCATCCGGCGTTGAGAGCAGTAATTGCCGATCCGTACCGAATTCAAATTCCGTTTCAGTGATCATGCCTACGGCAAGGGCAGCGTTTCTGTTCCAAAATATCAACGATCCGTTTTTGTCGTCATATTGATTGCGAGTAAACAGTTTCACAAAGGCAGGATGTGCCGCGATTTCGCGGTTATGAGCGAGAGCGGGTTCGGCATAAACCAGTACTTTTATTTCGGCCGGTTCGCCGGTGTGGTTTTCAAACTCGAGTTTTCGATATTCGGCCGGGACATTCCGGTGGACGGTCACTGTCATTTTTGCGGAAACAGACGGTTGGTCATTTTGATAAATCACGTTATCTCCGTTAAATATTGTACTCTTCCCGGCGGGATGCGTATAATCCGGTGCTGAAGTGATATAACGTCTTACACCGTCAAATTCATAACAGACGAAAACACCGGTTGGCTTTTTCAGCAAATCATCACTTCGGCGAAGAATATCGGTCTCGCCAAGTGAACAAAATCCGGTTCCGCTGTCAGTCAGAACCGTTACGAATGAACTGTTACATAAAATAGAGCAGCGCGGAGAGAGCGGCGAAATCTCCGTTAATTGTTCACGCGTAAAAATCGGCCTGCCGGGTTTCGGACGCCGTTCTTCGGCATTTATAGTGTTTTTATAGACCGGAGCACCGATCTCAATGCGTTCTCTCAGCAATTCGGCAGCCGCTTTTATATCCGGATCAGAGAAAAAACGGTTTTGCCAGATGTTGTTGTGAATCAGATTACCGAGTGACAAAATACTCATGCCGACATGGTGTGACATATAACTTCGAATGATAGCGGGCTGGCTGCCGACGCGTGCGGGCGTAAAATCCATGGCTTCAAAGAAACCGCAATTGCCCAACATTCCGAGCTCCTCAAGGGTTTTCAAGTTTTCCATCGCCTCCTTTGTGTCATAAGGAAGCGCAAGAAAAGATGAATAGGGAGAGATTACAAGTTCTTCGTCCATCCCGCGGCAGAGCGCCAATTTTTGAACTCCGTTGGCCTTGTATTGATAATTCATCTGCGGATCGAATACATAAAAACCGCTCTCTGAAATACCCCAAACACTGTTTCCGTCCATTTTTCCGCGGCGCATTTTTTGACAGTAGAGACAAAACCGTACCGATTCACCTTCCAGAGAACCTTCATACATGGGCAAAAACAGATGAGGCATCAAATATTCAAACATCGTGCCGCTCCAGGAAAGTACACCTGTATAACCGTGTTTTCCGACGAGTATCCGACAAAGGTTGCCCCAGTGTTTGCGTTCGGCGATACCCTTTGCAATCGCATAATATCCGGTCATACGTGCTTCACTCATCAGCATGTCATAATATGACGTATCCGGAGATTCGGTATCACATCGATAACCGACGTGAAAAAGCGAACGGCGGCGATTATATAAAAAGGTGAAATCTGTTTCGGAACGCAGCCTCTCAAGGCGCGCCAGAAGATCATATACCCGTTGATCCTCGCTGTTGCGTTCAATTAAAGCGCCTTTCAGCGCGGTCAGACAGCAGACGAAATTTCCGCTGTCCACCGTGGAGATATAACGGGGTGTAAGCGGACGCAGGGTTTTGGTGTCATACCAGTTATATAGATGCCCTTTGAATTTGTTCAGCTTTTCAACTGTTTTTAACGTTCTGTCGAGGAGTTCGAGCATTGTGTCAAAGGTGATTATTCCAAAATCACAGGCAGATACGATGCTGCACAGATAGAGCCCGATATTGGTTGGTGAAGTACGGTGTGCGATCGAAAAAACCGGTGTTTCCTGTACATTGTCGGGAGGAAGATAATTATCTTCTGCGCTGACATAGGTGGTGAAAAATTTCCAGCACAGGGAAGCATAAACATTGGCACGCTCGGTATCGGCCTCTTGTCGAAACGGCTTTTTCTGAGGACGCCCGAGTAACTTCAGGGTAGGCGTCGCACAAAGCGCGGTAAGCGAAAATGCTTTGAAAGCAGCGCCACCGCCGGCCAGAAACAAAAACAGCCAAAAAAGAAGGGCAGGGATATAGCGTCTGATGGATACGACCGAATTCTTTTCGTTTTCAGCGGCAGTCGTCCATTCAAGCAAATTTTTACCCGATACAAAGGAACGCCAGAGCGCTCGAATGATTGCGTCAAAACCGGTATATGCCGTTTGCGGCAGCATTAAAATTCCGACACCGGAAGCTGCAAGAAATCGCAGGAACACCGGCATGGAGTTTCCGAAAAATCGCCTTTGCAGCACGGAGAGGCCGCCTTGACGAATCTTCTGTATCAGTGCATTTAATTGCGGGAATACGGCATATCCCACACCCAGACAGAATTGTATTATCCGCAGCAGGCGCTTTTTTTCGGCAGCGGCGCAGACCAGGCAAATTGCAGACAGAATCGGTAAAAAAGCACGTGCTGTATTTTCGAGCAGTTTTTTTGACGACAGAGCGGAGAATGCAGGCGTCAAGGGCGCATATTTCGCTCTCAATTCGGGTATTGCGAAAATCAGATTTTGAATATCGCCGCGTATCCAGCGATGCAGGCGATCAAGCCATGCCTCCGGGGTCGACGGAAAATCATCGGAGAGTTGCGTATCGGAGAGATAACAAGTGCGCAGCAGACAACCCTCGAGAATGTCATGACTGAGAATACGTTCTTCCGGCAAACGATCTACGCAAGAATTTGCAAATGCGGATACGTCGATAAGACCTTTGCCCGAAAAAACAGAATCATTAAAAATGTCCTGATAATATTCTGAACAGTTGTTGTCATAGGCCACCGTTCCGCCGGTCTCGCACATCAATTTTGTGAAAGGCGTATTTCCCATGGAAGCGAGCTTGATCCCCAGTGACGGGGAAAAGATGCCGTATTTTCTGTTCAGTGGATGTGCGGCGGCACCGACGAATTTATAGACGCTGTCAAGCTGTAAAGCCGTATCACTGTCTAAAACGAGTAAATATTTCACATTACGCAGGTTTGTAATATTACCGCAAAACGCCAGTAGTCCATCGGTACTTTGACCCGTAATAATATTGACCAAAGTTCCGATCGCTCCGCGCTTACGTTCTTTTCCGGCAAATTTGCCTTGTGTTTTAATAAAACTTCTCGGCCTTACGGCAAGATAAAATTTGTCTGCCAGCGTGCGGTTGAGCAGATCGATTTTTTCCTTAAGAAGTTTTGCCGAATATTCTTCCTGCGGCGTACTCGGAAAATCGGATTCCTTCGGATCACAAAGCAGACAAAAACGAACCTCTCCTTTTTGAGAGATATGATAGATGTCTTTTAATCTTTGAATCGCGGAATCGATATTACCTGCTGATGGCAACAGAGAACTGACGACCACTAAAACGGAATTCTCGGGCGGAATGCGATCACCGAATTCTATACGCGGTAATACTGTGGGTTCGATCCCCCAAAGTGCGGCTTTTTCAAACAGAGGTTTTAAAACCGAACGCACAGGAAAATATAAAGCTGCACTGCAGATGAAGTCTTTTGTCCTTAAGAGATAGGCGGCACAAATAAAAAACGTGCAGATCGTTTGAAAACGGGAAAGAATCAACGCACGGATTTTTCGCGTGACCGGTTTTGCAAGCAAAATCGTTCCGATATGCCGTTCAACGTCGTCTTTGGCGTTTTTCGCATGGTCAAGCAGTTTTTGAGCATATTCGATCTCGGAAATTTTACTTTTTTGGGCTTGATCGGTTATCGCTTTTCGGTAGGCAAAACGGCTGGTCTCGTCCATCTTCGGATAGATCCCCGCAGGATCTTCCTGTAAAAGCTGATTGACGCCGTTGTGTTTTTCCAGCATCGGCGTAAAATCATACCCGGAGCAAAACCGTAGCAGTTTGATGGCACGCGCTATGCCCTTGGCATCCTTCGCTTCCGCCGATTTTCTGATCATTTCAAAACAGGAATATTCCAAAAACGCCGGCAGCATATCCAATTCCACATTTTGAAGGGGCATTTGCGAGGAGGCTTCTTCGATCATTTTGTCAAAGATTTCGATTTTCGATTCTGCGTCCTGTGTGATAAAGCTGCGGCATATTTCGAGAATTCGGATCTCTCCGTTTTCAAAAGGCAAATTCGGCATTTGCGCAAAAGAATCGAGCAAATGATGCGAACGGCGATAGATCAGATAATAGTTGTCAGCCAGCCATTCGCCGCTGCCGGTCGCGGAAGAGGAGCGACGTTTTTCGGAATAAAGGTCGCGTATAACCGCCGACAAGCGCATGTACATTTTAAAACCGCATAAGCTCTTTTTTTTCATGATAACCTCGTTCAAAAGAAGTCAAGAAGATATATCCTATTTTTCCTCGGTCATACATAAAAAATACCGAAAATTAAAACAGCGGTCAAAACCGCTGTTTTAATTATTGATCGGGCTAATTTAATTATTCACTCAGATACTCGTCGATCTCCGCCGCCGCCTGTTTGCCCGCCCCCATTGCCAGAATGACGGTCGCCGCACCGCTGACAAGATCACCCCCGGCAAATACGCCGGGTCTTGTGGTCATTAGGGAGTTCTCACCGACCACAGCGCAGCCGTGACGGTCAAATGTAATGTCTTTCGTGCTTTTTGCGATGATGGGGTTGGGGGAGGTGCCGATTGCGGCAATCACAGCGTCGGTCTCAAGGACAAAATCGCTGCCGGGAACTTCAACCGGCCTGGCTCTTCCGCTGGCGTCGGGTTCGCCGAGTGCCATCTTGCGGCATTTTAAACCGGTTACCATACCGTCTTTGTCGCCGACAACCTCAATCGGGGCGGTCAATGTCTGAAAGAGAATGCCCTCTTCTTTGGCGTGATGGCGTTCTTCGGCTCTGGCCGGCATTTCATTTTCGGTGCGCCGGTAGACCAGATAAACCTCACTGCCCATACGTCTTGCACAGCGTGCGGCATCCATTGCTACGTTTCCGCCACCTACCACGGCAACGCGGTCGAATTTTAAAACGGGGGTATCATATCCATCGGAAAAGGCCTTCATCAGGTTAATACGGGTCAGATATTCGTTGGCGCTGAAAACACCGATCAGATTTTCGCCGGGGATGCCCAAAAACTTCGGCAGACCTGCGCCGGTTCCGAGAAATACGGCTTTGTAACCCTCTTCGAATAAGTCGTCGATGGTCAAAGATTTTCCGATAATGGCGTTTGCCTGAAACTGTACACCGAGATCACGAAGTTTGTCCACTTCATCAGCGACAATGGATTTCGGCAGACGGAATTCCGGGATCCCGTAGGCCAAAACGCCTCCGAACTTGTGAAAGGCCTCGAAAACCGTTACACCGTAACCGCGTTTCACAAGTTCCGCTGCACACGCAAGACCTGCGGGGCCTGATCCGACGACCGCAACTTTTTTATCCTTGCTGTTTTCTTTTTTGATCGGTGCATTATGTCCTTGTTTGGCTGCGTAATCGGCGGCAAATCGCTCTAAACGGCCGATTCCCACCGGTTCGCCTTTGATTCCGCGAACGCAAAGTCCCTCACATTGGCTTTCCTGTGGGCAGACGCGACCGCAGACGGCGGGCAGGGAATTGGTGCCGTAAATCGTATCGTAAGCACCGAGAAAATTCTCGTCTTTGATCTGTTTAATAAATTGCGGAATTTGGACGTTCACCGGGCAGCCGGAGACACATTTCGGGTTTTTGCATTCGATGCAGCGTGCGGCTTCTTCGATGGCTTGTTGTTCATCATAGCCGAGTGCAACTTCCTTAAAATTGTTGATGCGCCGATCGGGCGCTTGTTCCGGGGAAGGGGTCTTTTTAGGATTCATATTAGGCATGGGAATATTACTCCTTTATTAAACGGCATTTGTGGGACGCTTCGGACTCATGTGTCTTATAAGCGGTATTGCGGCGCATCAGCTCGTCGAAATCGACTTGATATCCGTCGAATTCCGGACCGTCGACGCAGGCGAATTTGGTCTCGCCGCCCACAGTAACCCGACAGCCGCCGCACATACCGGTACCGTCGACCATAATCGGATTCAGGCTGACTGTGACGGGAATGCCGTAGGCCTTGGCGGTCAGCGTGACAAATTTCATCATGATAACAGGACCGATGGCAATAACCTCATCGTATTTTTCGCCGCTCTCGATCAAGGCTTTCAGTTTATCGGTTACCAAACCCTTCTCTCCGTAGCTTCCGTCGTCGGTCGTAATGAACAGGTGGGTGCTGTTCGCACGCATCTCATCTTCAAGCATAACGATATCTTTGCTGCGAAATCCTGCAATCAAATCCACTTTACACCCCATGCCGAAAAGCTTCTTGGCCTGAGGGTAAGCGATGGCGCAGCCGACGCCGCCGCCGATGATTGCGACGTTTTTGTGCCCCTCCAATTTGGAAGCGTTTCCGAGAGGCCCCGCGAAATCAGATATAAAATCACCTTGGTTTAGTTTTGACAATGCGATTGTGGAAGCGCCGATCGCCTGAAAAATAATCGTTACGCTGTCGCTTGCCCGGTCGTAATCAGCGATGGTCAGCGGGACACGCTCCCCTTGCTCATCGATGCGGAAAATAATAAACTGTCCCGGTTCGCAGCGTTTGGCAACCAGCGGGGCGTGAATGCGCATCAGCCAAGTGTTGGCGTTTAGGGCTCTTTTTTCGAGAATCTCATGCATGAATGGTTTGTTCTCCTTTTCGATTTATGGGTTTATATTGACAATACGTCCGCCGCTGTCGCGGTATTTTTTCGGTGAGATACCGACCTCGCTGCGAAAGACCTTAGTGAAATAGCTCTGATCCTCAAATCCGCAGAGTGCGGCGATATCGGCAAGCTTAATATGGTTGTCAAGCAGAAACAGTTTGCTTTTTTCAATTCGAGTGTGTTTGATATAATCGGTCACACTCATGCCGGTATCGTCCTTGAATACCGTGCTGAGATAAGAACGGCTCAAAAAGACGTGCTTTGCGATGTCGTCCAGCGTAATTTTTCCCGCATAATTGGCTTTGATGTAGTTCATCGCTTTGAAGACCACGTCTGAATGTTTCACTTGTGTAAAATCGAAAGTGTAGTTGATAAAGCGGTGTAGCATCACACTGAGCCAGACGTTTAATTGTTCGACCGAGGTAAATTGTTCGATCTCATGAATATAGCCGCTGTTGGATAAAAAGATCTCTTTTGCGTCAGCTCCGGCGTCAATAATGGATCGCGAAAGCAAAACCACAAGTTCCACCGAGCGCTCGCGAATGGTTTCCAGATCGTAGTTGCTGGAGAAATAGATAAAGCCGAGCAGTTCGTTTAACAACGCCTGCGCACCGCTCTTGTCATGTTCAATGATCAAGCGGTGCAGGGCTTTTTCGTATTCGATGGGGTAAGTGCATTCCTGTTCGCCCAAAATGTCGCTGTGGGCAGAAAAAATGGCGTTGAGCTGCTTTTCCTGTTCATAGACAAAACTGCCGGCCAAACCGTAGGCGACGCCAGAAGAAAGAACTGCACACGACAACAGGCATGAAGACAGCGCATTGACTTTCTGCGGGGTAAAAACCGGCAGTTTTTGAGCGGATTTACGGGTATTTGCATCTTTTATTTCAACGAGGGAATCTTTCTGCTCGCCCATGACGACAGGTCCCCCAACCATACCGGCCTGCATCTTTCCCGTATCATCGGTAACCGAAGAAGCGCAGAATAACAGACCAATGGGGCAGTAATAAATATATTTTCCATTCCAGCGATAAGCTTCGTTACAGCCGTAAAAATGGGTATTTTCGGGATTGCATTTTTTATATCCGCAAAAAGAACAAAAAAACTGTTTCTGATCTTCGGAATCTCGGTCGGCAAAAATACGGTCATAGGTATCGAAGATGCGGATGGGGACGTTGCAGAGCTCAAACAAGTGTCCGGCGTTTTCCGCACACCGTTCCAGAAGCTGTTCCTGCATGTCCGCACCTCCAATCACAGATATATAAATTATACAATATACTGCCGAAAATGACAAGCAGAAAAACGGCACACCCAAAGGTGCGCCGTTTTCAATTCATATGGATGAATCAATATGGTTCGGGATTTCCGATGATCTCTCCGGGTGTTGCCATTTCGGGATGTTCGGCTAAATATGCGGCTACTTCATCGGTGTGCATCAGTTTGGCCTGAAGGGTATAACGCCAGTTATCATAATCGTAGACGCAAGTGATCAAGGTAAGAACTTTGTCATAAAAACCGACTTCAAGATCGGGTGTCGTAAAATCCGAGCGTTCAAAAGCCGCTTGAATGAAACCGGAGAACTGTTGATATCGGCGCATATCGGTGAAGTGGAAGGTCTTGTCCTGCTCAAAGTCGAGCGTAACACAGAAATAGGGATCGCCGTTGGATGAGGGCGAAGTGTCATAACCGGAGAAGAGTTGAAAATAGTATGTATAGCCGTTATATGCGGTGAATTTAAAGATATTTGCCGTCAGATAAGTGTCGCCTTCGCGATATTTGACCAGTTTTCCGAACATCAGATCGCTGTATTTGCTCTTGCCGATATTGTGGCCGTAGAGGATGGTATTATAGCCGAAATATCCGTCAGTCAGACAGCGATAATCGAAAAACAAAATACCCTCGTGGCGATAATTGCCCTCGAGGTCCTTGCGCATATAATAGCTGTTATCAGGGGCATCAACGACCAGTTCTTTCAGATTGATTCCCGGAATTTCGAAAATTCCGATAAAATCAGCGTTAATCTCGTGATAACCTTCAAGTTCGTCCGTTGTATATTCGGTTTTGACATTGAGAGCAGGCGGATTTCCGGTTACAATGTTGCTCACTTGTTCCTCGGGAACGGAGATAGATATTCCGGAGGAGGCAGGCACGGGAGCCGCACATCCGAAGAGTGAGAACACAAGCATCGATACAATGAGATAAATCGGGAAAACGGCCTTTGTGAACTTTTTCATTCACATCCCCCTTTAAACGTTATCGGATCCGTCCTTATCCTGCGGCTTTGATTCTTCCGGTTTATCCTGCGGACGTTCCAATATTATTGTATCATCAGTCATGCTCATTTTCAACTTATTTCCACCTTTTAAATTCATTTGTTCCAAATATTCTTTCGGAATCTGCAGGCGGCCGGTTCGGTCAAGAACCACAAATTCTTCGTGGGATTCGATGTTGAAGTTGAGATTGGTGTTTTCAAGGCGTTTTGTATTGGCCGCGATCTCATCGGCATAGTTATAGCGGATGAATTCGCTGCTGGTTCGTCCGTCACGGATCGCAACGACACGGTTGACTTTACGAGAGAGCTGTCGGTCGTGGGTGACGATAACAATGGTCAGTCCGAGTTCACGGTTTAGTCGGTTAAAGATATCAAGGATCATGGCGACGGTTGCCGTATCAACAGCGCCGGTCGGTTCATCAGCCAGCAGCAGAGCGGGGTTATTGGCCAGTGCCAAGGCGATAGCGACACGCTGTTGTTCGCCGCCGGACAGTTGGCTGAGTTTGTTGCCCAGCCGGTGGGAAAGACCGACCATATCCAGCAGTTCTTTTGCTCGATCAACGCGTTTTTGACGCGGCATATGCGGATCTACAATCGACAGCGGGAGTTCGATATTCTGCTGTGCGGTAAGATAAGGGATCAGATTTCGCGCATTGTTTTGCCAAACAAAACCCACGGTACGGCGTTTATATTCCACCATCTGCTGTTCAGAAAACTTTAAAAGGTTTTGTCCGTTAACCCTCAAAATCCCCGCAGAAGGCCGGTCAAGGCCGCCCAGCAGGTTCAGCAGTGTGGATTTACCGGAACCGGAATTACCGATAATTGCTGTCAATTCACCCTTTTCGATGGTCAGGTCAAGCCCCTGCAGCGCGATAACTTCAATCTCACCGGTCTTAAAGATTTTGACCAGGTTTTCGCAGTAAACCATCGGTTCCGGTTTACCATCGGATGTCTCTATCGATTCAGCCATCGGTTCCGGTTTCACTTCGGCAACTGTGTTATTCAATTCTTCAGTTGTTGACTTTTTCATCGATAATAACACCGTCCTCCAAAGTATAAACCTTATCCGCGACCTCCATCATATTGGGATCGTGGGTTGTCATGATAATCGTAACGCCCTCACGTTCGATCAGAAGTTTAAACACACCCATAACCTGAAGGCCCATTTGTGTATCCAAAGCCGCAGTCGGTTCATCCGCAAAAATGACTTTGGGTCTGTGGGCGATTGCTCTTGCGATAGCAACACGCTGTTGTTCGCCGCCGGACATTTCGCCGGGCATGTGATTGGCGCGTTTTCCGAGGTCGACTAATCCAAGACAATGCATAGCACGTTCTTTGCGTTCAACGGGATCGGTCATACCGGACACACGCAGGGCAAACTCGACGTTTTCATAGGCTGTCATGATGCCGATCAAAGCTGTGGACTGGAAAACGAACCCGTAGTCGTGACGGCGTAGTTTATCCTGTTCCAACGAGGAAAGCGTCGTAATCTCTTTATCCTGAAACCAGATTTTGCCCGAAGTCGGGTAATCCAATGCACCCAGCATGTTGATGAGCGTAGTTTTGCCTGAACCCGAACGGCCGCGGAAAATCGTGAGCTTGTCATTTGGGATTTCAACAGAGATTCCCCGAAGAACATGTACGATTCCGCCTGAAGTGTCAAAGTCTCGGATGATATCGGTGGATTTTATAATCGTGTCGTTCATATGCTCACCTCCATCAATCTTCGCCCAGTTTAAGGGCCTGATCAATCTTAATCGAAGAAATCACACGGACTAAGACTCCGATGCCAATGGCAAGCATGATTGCGATAACGAGATATATTTTCAGATAATCGGACAATTGATGGAAAACCCGGAACGGGATGATGCGTTCTTCTGCGGTATTCACCATCTCGAACAAGCGAATGAAGAGTAAACTTGTCACGTCGCCGAGCAGTAATCCGAACAAAATGGACATGATGGACACAAGAACCTGTTCCACGCCGATCATTCCCATCACGCTGCGTTGGGACATACCGATTGCGCGGTAGATACCGAATTGAAGCGTTCGACTTCTGAGCGAGAGAATCCAGTAAATCAGGAAACCCACGGTAGTTATACCCATCGTGATCAAAAATACCAGCGAGAGCATGCCGTTAAAGCCCTGAATTGTCGGATCGTTTTTCACTTTAACGATTTCTTGTGAAGCGTATTGCAAATTCGTAACGGCAAGAGAACCGTAGTCAACATTAATATCTCCGGCATTGATCTTTGCCATCAAATCATTTGTAGCGGATTCGGTCGCAGCGGCAAAAGGAATCGATTTAGACATTGCAGAGATGAAATCATCCGTGGTGGAGCCGTCTTTACGTTTCATCCAAAGCTGAACGTAGTTATCATATGTATCAGCATAATGGAGTTTGAGGAAAGACGAATTAATGACGACCAACGATTTGTTTTCTGCGACGCCGTCGGTATAGACAGTTTTTTGATAACCGGGCCAGTAGTCGACGAAGCCATAGACGATGCAAGACATGGAAATTCCGTTCGGACCGTCAAGAGTGAGAACATCACCCACCGCAACGCTTTCGGCAAAATCGGAAGAGAGCAGCACAGCCGATTGAGCGCCGTTAATCAGATTTAAATACTCATTGATGTGATAGGGGAGCAGATCCGTCCGCAGTGTTGTAGTAGTGCCGAACGAATAAGGCTCAATACCCATCAGCGAGAAGGCATTCAATTTCTGGTTGCCGAGTTTGATTACGAAATCATCGGAATCCTGAGGTATATAGATGACTTCTGCGGCAGCTTCAATACAGTCATTATCGGCGGCAATAGCTTCCGTATCAAGCGCCGATTTTAACATTGAAGTATCAATAGTGGCTACAACATCGGCACCGCTGAGATATTCATAACGGTCTACGAGGTTGTTATTGATGGTTCTTGCCGAATTGGCGGAAAAGATACCGACTGAGATCGAATAGATAATAAACAGCATAACGAAAATTTCTTTGCTGCCCGATCTGCCGATGCGGATGAACGACGAGTAATACGGCGGTGACCATTTTTTCTTGCCCAAGAAGAATAGGAACTGTACGATATAGGGATATACTCTGAGGAACAACAAACCGACGCCCAGCATGAAAGCGGAGGTGATGATGAACATTAACGGATCGATGCCCATTGCCGCAACCGTTGCACCCTTGGTGGTCAAGCTGTCCAGAATGCTCTGGTAACGGACGAGACCGTAAATCGATGCGCCGCACAGGATAAAGTCAAGGCCGAGTTTTTGCCAAAGCGGAGTTTTAGCGGAACGTGCAGACAGTTGTTTGTGTTCCACGATGCTGAGCTTGGAAGCGGAAAAAGCCGGAATCAACATGGCGACCGCAAAGAGTACCATTGCAATCAGAGCGTAGAGATATGCCATCCAGTCGATAGAGACAGGGAGAGCCTTTCGGACAACGAAATCCAAAAATCCGTTGGAAGAACCAAGGATATAGCAGCTGCAATATCCCAGCAGCGGGCCGAATATCATGGACAGACCCGCAAGTATTCCCCATTCCATGATGTACCCGCCGAAGATTTGCATTCGGCTAGCCCCACGGCTTTTCAAGACGGCAATCTCGTTGGTCTCGCTTTCGAGTTTCATTTTAGAGACCATAAAGATATAAAAGCACATCAATACAAGCACCGGCAGAATCAGAACCCAAAGGGTGATCTGCAAGTTGGCTTCACGCTCGAGATAATTTTTCATAATGTCGATTGTGGGCATGGTAAATCTCGTACCGCTGCCCATTTCGATATATTGCTGCTTCTGCATATCCAGCGTGTTGATGATATCACGGATATCCGAAATCTTAATCTGTGTATAATCATATGCTTTGTACCAGATTGATTCGGTGATGTAATTATTATCGGAGAAGTCGGAGACAGCGGTATCAAAATCCATAAATATGTCCTGATTATAAGTGGACATATCCATAAACCAATAGGGATCATTGATATCGATAGGGGTTACGACACCGACGACACGGAATTTATAATAAGCGCCCGGGTCATCGGAAGCAAAGAGTTCGGCGGGTGAAAAGGGAACAGTGAACAGATATTCTTGGCCGAGCTGCAACATCATAGTTTTCATGGTATATTGGCTGACCGTGACCTCGTATGCGCCGTCGACAAGGCCGGGTTCGGCTAAGCGCCCTGTGATGACCTGAACTTTATTGTTGAAATCCTGCAGCGCGGTGACGTTGACGGTTTGAATGATTGATTCTGACGAATAGGGCGTTTTTGCATAGGAACGCCGACCCATTTCAACACGAGTGACATCGGCGACTGTCGGAACGCTAATTTGAGCAGACAACGTTGAAGTGATGTAGTCGTCGTAGACATTAAATGGCTGCGTACTGTAGTTGTAGGTTTGAGTGACCTGATAAGTTCCGGGATATTGAGTGTATTTTACCTGATATTCCTGAAGATCAAGAATTAAAACCCTCTGCAGAATCGCATTGGTATACATAGGGATACTGCTGACGACGGTCGCGATGATCAGAAAGCCGATGAAAAGGCAGACAAACATCCACCGATTATTCAGGAGTTTGCGAAATACCAAGAGAGACAAATCGATGTGCCTCCTATCTAACCGATGATGATCTGATCCCCGACGGAGAGCCCGCTGAGAATTTCGGTTTGTGTATCATTGGAAATACCGAGTGTGACTTCCGTAAGAATCGGAAGTCCGTCTACGAGCAGATTGAGGTAATATACGCCGTTGTCGTAGGAGAGCTGAGTTGTATCAACCACGAAAGTGTCCTCACGGCTGTCAAGGACTAAATTGATAGCGACGCTTTGACCGAGCAGATTAGCGTCGGCCATATCGATTCCTTTTACATTGAGGAAATACATATATTTCACATTATACATTGCACCCGCAGGCTGTGTTTGAGGTGTTTGGGTCACGGTGCCGACGTAGTCGGTTCCGTTAAACGTGACATTGAACTCAGTGCCGACTTCGACGAATTCAGAAATATCTTTGATACTGGAATAAGCCAGAACGATGGATTTAGCGGGTGTGAAAGTGGCGAAATCGGCGTTTGCGGCGATTGTTTTACCGGGTTGTACGCTGTTCGTCCAAGTGCAGATTCCGGTGATCGGCGCATATAAAAAGCAAGCATCGTATTTGGCCTGAATCGCAGCAAGTTCCTCCAAGGCCAGATCGTAATTTGCTTTTGAGACAACATAAGTGTTTTCAGCGGTAGCAATTGCGTTGTCATAGGTCTGTTGTGCGATTTGAACCTTTAGCTGTTGTCCTTCAAGCGTGGTGCCGTCGCTGAGGGTCCCTCCGCCTTGGATAACAGAAAGATTATATTCTTCCTGTTCCAGTGCGAGTTTAAGCAATGCAACTTCTCCGCCGCCCTGTGAATTTTCATAAGCGGTGTCCATTTCAATTTTTAACGAGTTGACTTCCCGCTGTTTCGTGGAGAGCTGAAGTTTATAATCTGCATTTTCGGCGAGCACGGCAATCAAGTCACCCTTGCTGACCTTTTGATTGATTTCAACGTCTCTGGAATAAACCGTACCGTCAACCGTAAAAGCTGCATTCACAGTATCATATGTTCTGAATACGGCGTCTCCGGCAATTTCGTTAATAATGGTTCCCTTTTCGACGGTGACGGTCGTATAATTGAGCGCAGCGGCGGAGACGAGTTTCGGAGGCAGAAGTTCTTCCTCTGTCGGTAACAGAGAACATCCGCTTCCGAAAGCGATGAAGAGTGCAAGAACCGTAGCAGAAAAAATGCCGATGTACCTTTTCACAATATAACCTCCGAATGGAAAAATAGCTTACGTAACTCTTCGTGACGCAAGCAATTATACAGTTTTTACACGGAAGAAGTCAAGAGTCAAACTCAAAATTTGGGTTTTCATCACAAATGAGGTTTTCGAAGTTAAAATATTACAATAAAGAGAGAATAATTTTACTATGACTTCACATAATCTTAACATATTAAAACGAATTGTTATAAATTTATTGATAAACTGTGTATTCTTGACATTTTATCGATTTTGAGGTAGCATTATTGGCGGCGTCAGATAAAAAGACGGCAAATAAAAAATTCAAATTTACGATGTTCATTATTATAATAGAAATGCGGTTAAAAGGGATGCATAAAAAAACACTGATATCAATTATATTAATCATCATATTGACGACTGGGGCGGCGTTTTCCGGCTGTGCAAGCGAGTATAAATCCGTTGAAATCTCAGAAGACAGGGCTTATGAGGCTCTAATTCAACAGATTCCCGACGATTTAAATATATCTTTTGCACAGACAATGTCTGCATATGTTGAAAGTGAACTTGGTTTTGCGCTTTCGGGATCACAGTCTGCAACTCAGACAGCAGATTTAATCAGCTCAAAAATGTCACAGCTTGGATTAAGCGGAGTCGCAAAAGAGGAATTTTCCTGTTCTTCGTTCTCCTTTCGTTCGGCTCAACTCAGTTATCGCACAGAACAGGGTGAGGTCGTAAGCTTTCGGCTTTCGGCATTACCATCCGATAGTTCCGGAGAACAACGTCTGACCCTGATCAGTGTCGGAAACGGTTCTGCTGATGAATATGAGGATGTAACTGTAAAAGGGAAAGCGGTTTTGGCAATTCTCGATAATCAGGACGATAACACAATCAAATATGTGATTGAACAAGCGCGAGCTCATGGTGCTGCCGCTTTAATCACAGCTTTTACAAATTCTGAGGAAGACGAACAACTGGCGACTGCTTATTTTTCGGATACGTATTCTGTGACGTCGTCCATGGCAGTTTTAAATATGACGGAAACAGACGCTCAGGTGCTGCTTGGCGCCTATGAAGATGCAGTTGAAAACGAGAGCGCGGTCGTAGTGACGCTTAATACCGATTTTGGGTTCACCGATAATTCGACCGGTTATAATGTTGTCGGGTATATTCCGGGGCTCGATGAAAATTCCAGAATCATCATTACAGCGGATTACGATCGGTTTTATTACGGTTATAATGAAAATTGCTGCAGTGTCGCATTGCTGCTCGGTCTTGCGCAAGCAGTCAAAAACAGCGGATATACCCCGCAAAAAACATTGGTGTTTGTCGCATACGGCGGTTCGGAATTTGCGAAACGCAACACCGATTATTCTACTTCTTACGGTGCTTATATTCAACTGACGCAAACACATGCCGAATGGACTTCAGGCAACACGGTGCATATCGATATCACTATGCCTGCCGCAGATCACGGTACGAGTTATCCGTTAGCGGTCAGCGTCGGATTGGAGACCTTTGTGAGCAATACGCTTTCGGATTTGACGGGAACGTTTGAAAACGGTGTTACGATCAGCAATAATATCATTGGCGGTGAGAGCGGGTACATCTTCGAATCGATCGGTATTCCCACAGTCGGCCTGGATCTTGATGTAAGTGAATTCGCCGTGAATTTTCGTCATACGAATTTGGATAATACAAACCGATATGATGCCGAGATCTTTCGGTACAGTTATGAACTCTATGCAAAACTGCTTCTTGCTTTCGATCAAACAGCTGTAATTCCATACAATTTCCTCCCGTTTTTCACCAATTTAAATCAAGATGTAGACGAAACAGCGCTCCTAGAGTTCGGAATTGATATTACAGAGATGGAAAACGCCGAATATGTCGCAACGGTACAGGCGCAGATTATGAATTATTATGTCCGGAACATCAATACGGCGTATGAAGATGCCGTCGCTGCGGGAGAATATAACAAAGCGGGACGTATTTATTCATCGGCTTTTGAGCTGAATGCGGAAATGCGTAAGTTCTTTATGAGAATTGATTCTACATTTTTTGTGTTAAACAGCCGGAACCGAAAACAGAGTTCCTATGAAATTCCATTAGATTATGCCTCAAAAATGGAAACAGCGCTCGTTCAGTTTGAGCAGGGGAAAGTATCGACCTGCATAGAAACCTGCCAAACGATCGGTGAATTGAAATATACCTTCCTGTTTGACGCGTCTGTCTGTAATTCAATTGCCGGAGTTATAAATAACGGCAGCAAGAAAACACTGTATTGGGCTGATGCACAGTTTTACACGATACCGGATATTTATGATACGCTGCGGGATTTGTATTTAAAACGAAACGCCAGTTTCACATCAACCGATTTTATCGAAGAATTAGATTCACTTGATGAGTTTTACGACACGCAAACCGAAAACGTAGTTTCGGCTTTTGAATCTCGCGCAGTTTCCTGCCGGTTGTTTGCGGGAGAGGTAAAAAAACTGACGCCCGCCTTTGAAAAATTCGAGGGATATTTCGATTAAATCTTGATTTTTCGGGGTTGACATTATTTTGACACGGTGATATAATTATCCACGCTTTTGCGTTCTTGGGGGGATTTCCATGTTTATTGACATCTCTGATTTGATTGATAATCCGGGCGCGAAGGTAAAACGCGAGGGGATCTGCGACTTTATTGAGTGGCAGAGCGAGATATCACCGATTGTAAATCATCCGGTCACGGTAAAAGCGACCGCATGTAATGACAGCGGCGACATCATGCTTGAACTCTCCGTGGATTTTATCCTGACCCTTGAATGTGACCGCTGCACCGAAGAATTCGAGCAGGCTCACAGCGAGATTTTTTCACACAAGCTTTTTGATTCCGAATCGGAACTCGGAGACATCATAAAGCCTGACGCAAACGGACGCCTCGAACTCAATCCCATTGTCTGGGACGATATGATGTTCTGTGTGCCGCAGCGGAGACTGTGTAAGGAAAACTGCAAGGGACTGTGTATCAACTGCGGAGGTAATCTCAACAACGGATCCTGCGGATGTGACAACCCGAAACCCGTATTGTTTGAAGATGAGGACATTTCGGGCGACTGATTTTTTCATAACATTTAGGAGGAAAAAGAAATGGCTGTACCTAAGAGGAGAGTTTCCAGCACACGCAGAGACAAGCGTCGTTCAAACGTTTGGAAGCTCGATGCGCCGACGCTGGTCAAATGCCCTCACTGCAAAGAGTTGACCGTTCCGCATAAGGTTTGCGGCAACTGCGGTTATTACGGCGATAAAGAAGTCGTATCCCACGAAGAGGAAAAGAAGTAATCTCAGGTAAAGCGACTGCGATAAGGGGAGGGTCAATATCCTCTCCTTTTTTGCGTAAAAAACTTAAAAACATATTTTTATTGAAATATGTTTTCAAGTAGAAAGTTTGTATCTTACGTTCCAAACTCCCCGTAGAGTGTTTAAAATTGATTTGTCATTCTGAACGCAGCGCACCCCGTGCGCAAAGTTGAAGAATCTCAGACTGATAATAGCCTTCATAAACCAAATTTCAACTTCGCCGCGGAGAAATCCCACTGCAAGCAGGGATTTAAGGATGGTAATCAGATGAGTATTGAAATTGTCGGCGTGACCGAAAACAGCATATGCGCCAATCACGGTGTGCGCGGCGGCGACATGCTCGTGAGCGTCAACGGCCATTCGATCCGCGACACGCTGGATTACGGGTTTTATACGACTGAGAGCAAAGTGGACTTGGTTTTTTCCCGAACCGGAAAATCTTATACGCTGCAGTTCGTCAAAGGGGAATATGAGTCCCTCGGCTTGGAATTCGGTACTTTTCTCGGTGACAAACACAAGGGCTGCAAGAACAAATGCATTTTTTGTTTTATCGATCAAAATCCCAAAGGTATGCGGGAATCCATATATTTCAAAGACGACGACGAGCGGCTTTCCTATCTTTTGGGGAATTACATCACGCTGACCAACCTGACCGATGAAGAGGCAGATAAAATCTGTCAAATGCACCTGTCTCCGGTGAATGTCTCAGTACACACCACCGATCTCGAATTGCGCGTCAAAATGATGAAAAACCCGCACGCCGGCGAGGTATTGGGTTATCTGGATCAATTCGATAAAGCCGGTATCGAGATGAATTTTCAACTCGTACTCTGCCCGGGTATCAATGACGGAAAAGCGCTTGAAAAGAGCGTGAACGACCTGCTTTCTTATCAGAACGTCTGTTCGATCGCAGTCATTCCGGTCGGCTTGACCGGACATCGCGAAGGTCTTTTCCCGCTCAGACCGTTTGAAAAATTCGAAGCGGAAGCGGTAGTTGACTTTACGGAATCTATTGCAAAAGAAACGCTTCAAAAACGCGGAAGCCGAATCATCGCGGCAGCGGACGAATTCTATCTGCTTGCGCAAAGACCGCTTCCTTCGCCCGAATTTTACGAGGATTATTACCAACTTGAAAACGGCGTCGGTATGTTGACCCTGCTAAAAGAGCAGTTTTATGAAGCATTGAAAGATGTGCAGAACGTAAAAAGCGCAGAGCGTTTTCTGATTGTAACCGGTGAAGCTGCTTTTCCGACCATGGCCGAATTGGTGACTGCTTATAATGAGAAATTTTTAACAAATCATGTCGTACGCATGGCGAAAAATCGTCTGTTTGGCGGATATGTCACAGTTACCGGTCTTCTCGGCGGAGAGGATGTGGCAAACGGAGCAGGGGATGTGCGCGAATTTTCGGCGTTACTGCTTTGCGAAAATATGTTCAAGCATAAAACCGATGTTTTTTTAGATGATATCAGCGTCAATGATTTAGAAAAGCGTTTAAATATAAAAATAAGAATTGTACAAAATGACGGAGCCGAGCTGGTGAAGCAGCTTGCATTCAAATGAGGTAAAGGTATGGCAAAAAAAACAGTGGCGATTGTCGGTCGCCCGAACGTTGGGAAATCCACGTTGTTCAATAAACTCGTCGGGAAACGGGTTTCTATTGTATTGGATACGCCGGGCGTAACCCGAGATCGCATCTATGCCGATTGCGAGTGGCGCGGACAGAAGTTTTTATTGGTCGATACGGGTGGGATCGAGATCACCGACACCGATGATATGTTCTTCCAAATGCGCACGCAAGCCGAAATCGCCATCGAACGTGCGGATCTGATCATTTTCTTAACCGATTTGTCTGCAGGTGTCACCGCAGCGGATAAGGATGTGGCTGCCAAATTGCGTATAAGCGGAAAGCCGATTCTGCTTGCTGTCAGCAAGTGTGATTATATCGGTGAAGCACCGCCTGAATTATATGAATTTTATAACCTCGGATTGGGTGATCCGTATCCGGTTTCGGGTATTCACGGGCATGGCACCGGAGACCTGTTGGATGCCGTCTATGAAGTTTTGGGCGAACTCGGTGACGATGAAGAAGACGAAGATTCGATTAAAGTTGCGATCATCGGGAAACCGAACTCGGGAAAATCTTCACTGCTTAATAAACTGGCGGGAGAAGAACGGGCGATTGTCAGCGATGTGGCAGGCACGACGCGGGACACACTGGATTCGGTTGTGGAAAACGCAGAGGGTAAATTCACATTCATTGACACCGCCGGATTACGCAGAAAATCCCGTGTTTATGACCAAATTGAAAAATACAGCGTCCTGCGATGCCAGATGGCGGTCGAACGGGCTGATGTCTGCGTCATCATGATTGACGCGACCGAAGGTGTGACCGAACAAGATACCAAGGTGGCGGGACTCGCACATGAATCGGGCAAGGGATGTATCATTGTCGTCAACAAATGGGATCTGATTGAAAAAGACACCCATACAATGGACAATTTTAAAAAGGATTTAGACGATACGTTTGCATTTATGACCTACGCACCATATCTGTTTATTTCCGCCAAAACGGGACAGCGCGTTGAACGTCTTTTTGAGTTGATCAAATATGTCAATGAACAAAACAGCATGCGTATCTCGACCGGTATTTTAAACGATTTATTGGCCGAGGCAACGGCACGGGTACAACCGCCCACGGATAAAGGCCGCCGTTTAAAAATCTATTATATGACACAGGCTTCGGTGAGACCGCCGACATTCGTATGCTTTTGCAACAATGCGCAGCTGTTTCATTATTCCTATCAGCGTTATATAGAAAATCAGATTCGTGCGACTTTCGGTTTGGAAGGTACGCCGGTAAAAATGATCATCCGCGAACGCGGAGACGAAAAATAAGGGATTAAGAGGTTCACTTATTCGCGGATTAATTCAAACGGACAAAGCATCTCGGAATATACGAAAGGTTGGCTCTATATGGTGAAGTATCTGATCGCAGGGGGACTTTCGGCGTTGGTCGGCTATCTGCTCGGCAGCATCTGTTTTGCGATTCCGGTCAGCAGAGCGTTTTTGAAAAAGGATATTCGCACGGTCGGCAGCAAAAACGCGGGTATGACAAATGTTTTGCGCTGTGTCGGCGTTCCGGCAGCGGTGCTGACTTCACTTGGCGATCTCGGAAAAGCGATTGTTTCGGTAATTGCGGCCAATCTGCTGTTTGTCTATTTCACGGGTGGCGAGGTCTATTACGCGGGTTATATCGGCGGCGTCTTTGCAGTACTCGGGCACCTGTTTCCGATATGGTTTAAATTTAAAGGCGGAAAAGGCGTTATGGCCGCAACCGGTATGATGCTTGCAATCAACCCGACGATCTGCTTGCTGGCGCTGGCAGTCTTTCTGTTGATATTTGCGTTCACGCATATCATTTCGATTTCTTCAATTTCGGCGGCTATTTCGCTGCCGATCATCAATTATGTATTTTTAACGCTGAGCGGCGACCCCAACTGGATTTTTTTCACCTCAGCGGCGGCTTTGGTTGCGATTGTCGTCGTAATCATGCACAAAGCAAATATTAAGCGGCTTCTCAAAGGTGAGGAGAAACCGCTTGTGATTAAAAAACCCGAAAAGTCAAAAGAATCGTAAAATCATGAAGCATCAATAAATTAATTTTTTAATCGTCATTGCTAGGGGCTTTTGCCCCGTGGCAATCCAGACCGTATGGCTTCTGGATTGCTTCGTCGTTGTACTCCTCGCAAAGACAGATTAGGATTTCTATAATTCATACACATGATTTATATATTTATATATAAGTGTCAGTAGGGCGCGATGCCCTTATATTCTATAAAGTCAAAACAGTAAAAGTTCAAATTCGGGCGGGGGCAGTTCGATGATTTTTTGATTGAGATATTGCAAAATCCCCGCGTCATTCGCAAAATCAAATTTAATCTTATATGCACATAATGCCTGCCAGTTGAAGCCATAAGGTTTGCTTCTGGCGGCGTTTCCGTATTTGGTATCCCCGAGCAGCGGATGGTTGGCATCGGCAAACTGCGCACGAATCTGGTGCGTTCTGCCCGTGACCAATTCGACCTCAAGCAACGAAAGTTCATCTGTTGTTTTCAACACTTTATATTTGCTCACCGCGCTTACCGCCCCGGGTTTTTGCTTATTCGAGACGCTGACCATATTATTATTCCCGTCTTTGGTCAGATAGGAGCGAATTTCTCCCGAAGGAACGGGAAATTTTCCGAAAACGACGCATTTATAAAACTTTTTCACTTCACGGAGCTTGATTTTTTCGCTCATAATCCGAAGTGCTTCGGCGTTTTTTGCCGCGATCACAAGGCCGGAGGTGTTGCGGTCAATGCGGTTGCAGAGCGCTGGTGTAAAGCTGTTTTCATTTTCCGGAAGATATGAATTTTGATGATATAAATAGAGTAAGATTTTATTAATCAGCGTATGGCGGCTCTCGTTTTCGTCACTGTGGCACAGCAGTCCGGCTGGTTTATCGGCAACAAGGATGTTCTCGTCCTCATAGACTACGCGGACATCGTCGGTGGTGTTCATAAAATCGAGCGGGGAATCATTTTGTTCAAAAAATTCGTCGTTCACATAGAGTTGTATCAGATCGCCCAAAATGAGTTTTTGACGTTCGTCAGCCCTTTTACCGTTGACTTTGATGCGTTTGATGCGAATATATTTATATAACAAAGAGGCCGGAAGCTTCGGCACGGCTTTGGTTATAAATTTATCCAGACGCTGCCCGGTGTCGTTTTGGTTGACAGTGAATTCCCTCATAGAAAATCCTCCGGCTCTTGATATCGTTATTCTATCACATTACGATTGAAAATCCAATCGGATTTTAACAGATGGGTTTCTTCAGCGTGTCTTTTTAAACAGGTACTGATGTTAGCTTGTACTTTTATAATCAAACATGATAAAATAGATACAAGAAAGAAGCGGGAGAAAAAACAATGAAAAACGAAAAAGTTTTAGGTATCAAAACTTTAGGCGCCAAGGGGGATGGACTTTCGGACGACACAGCGGCAATTCAACTTGCGCTTGACCGAGCGGAAGTGATAGAAATTCCCGATGGTAACTATCGTATCACGTCCACGCTGAAAGTGCCGTCTCATACCGCAATCAGGGCATCAGCAAAAGCACGGTTGTTTTTGTGCGGAGAAACACCTAAAAAGCGCGGCGATTTTCTGCTTTCCAACGACAACCCGGAAAGCGGAAACAATGAAATCAGTATTTCAGGAGGAATATGGGACGGCAATAACGCCGGTCGGTGTAATGTAAAAGCGGGTTTGTATGACCCAAACGGCTACAGCGGCACCGTGTTGAATTTTTCAAATATCAGAGGCCTTATTCTGAGAGATATGACCATAACTAATTCGGCCGCTTTTTATGTTCGTTTTAACAGGCTTGACGGATTCGATATTTCATCTATCCGGTTTTCAAGTGATGAACTTCGTCCAAATCAAGACGGACTCCATTTCGGCGGGAACGTGCGTAATGGCAGAATCAAAGACATAACTGCTCTCTCAAACGGTCAAACCAATGATGACATGATCGCTTTCAATGCAGATGACAGCATGGAGCGCGTTGAAAATTTAGATATGTCCCGAGGCCCGATCGAGAACATCACGGTGGAAAATGTCAGTGCTGAAAACTGCTACACTTTTTTTCGGTTATTAAGTATTACTTCGCCGATTCGCAATATAAGGATCAAAGACATATCCGGCGGATGCCGGGTATATGCAGTCAACATGGACGCCGCACGTTATTGCCTCACCCCTCTGTTCAAAGAAAATGACTATCCCGATGGCGTTGGTGAGATAGAGAATATCGAAATTGAGGATATGCGAATTTGGCATACCGGGAACAGCAAAGTGAACGCGTTACTGCTTTGCGAGAGTATGGTCAAAGATTTTAAAATCACCGGATTCTCACGAATAACGGAGTTTGATACAGACAGAGAAATTCCGACTTTATTGGTGCGAAATGTGACATCCTCAACAGTTGCCGTGCAAGGAAAAGAGCAGGTGTCGGTGTCTTTGAAAAACAAGTCGGAAGTTTTAAAATGGAATAAGGAATTCACAGAGTTAAAAATCAACTGATCATTTTCAATGAAGGCATGTTATCGGATAAAAATTGGGGTTTTCTATTGTATTTCATGGGTTGATATGATATAATCAACAGGATTTACCGCTTATAGGAGGGCGTTTATGTTAAAGACAAAAACCATGCTCGAAAACAACAAATACGAGCTGACCATTACAATCGATGCGCAGACATTTGCAGAGGCCACCGACAAGGCCTATCTCAAGGACCGCGTCAAGATGGCGATCCCGGGATTTCGCAAAGGTAAGGCCCCGAGAAAACTGCTTGAACAATATTACGGCGAAGGCGCTTTTTACGAGACCGCTTTCAACGCACTGTATCCGCAGGCGGTTGAAGATGCCGTCAAAGAGGCCGAATTAATTGCTGTTTCCCGTCCCGAACTGAACATCGAATCCATCGGCAAAGACGGCGTCGAATTCAAGGCCGTGATTTGGGTTAAACCGACCATCGAAGTCGGCGAATACAAAGGCATTGAGGTCGAAAAACCTTCGACCGAAGTCACAGAAGAAGAAATCAACGCCGAAGTTGATAAAGCGCGTGAGCGCGGTTCCCGTATTCTGACCATCGACGGCAAAGCCGAAAAGGGCCATATCACCTCGATTGACTTCGAGGGTTTTGTCGACGGCACGGCATTTGAAGGCGGAAAAGCGGAAAAATATGATCTTACCCTCGGCTCCGGCGCATTCATCCCGGGCTTTGAAGATCAGATCATCGGACATATCGCCGGCGATGAATTTGACGTGAATGTCGAATTCCCGAATGAATACGGCGCCGAACAGCTGGCTGGCAAAAAAGCCGTTTTTAAAACCAAGCTGCACGAAGTCAAAAAGAAGGAAATCCCCGAACTTGACGACGAGTTTGTCAAAGATGTCAGCGAATTCAACACCGTTGACGAATATAAAAATTCCATTCGCGAGCGTCTGCAGAAGGATAAGGAATCTAAAGCGGATGATGCGATCGGAATGGCTGTCACCGAAAAGCTCTGCGAACTGGTCAAGGGCGACATTCCCGAGGTTATGTTTGAATCCGCCGCCGACCGTGCGCTTCAGGATTTCGATTACCGTTCGCGTATGCAGGGCTTCTCGCTCGAGCAGTATATGCAGATGACCGGCATGGGTATCGACGAACTACGCGGCCAGTTCAGAAAACAAGGCGAATCCCGCGTAAAGAGCACATTGGCGCTTGAAAAAATCGCCGAACTCGAAAAGATCGAAGTCACCGACGAAGAGATCGAAGCCGAATTTGTCAAAGAAGCCGAGAAGTATGGCCGGAGTGCAGACGAGCTGAAAAAGGTCGTCTCCGCCGAGGATATGCGTGAGGACATGAAGACGCTGAAAGCTTACGAACTTGTTAAGAACGCGGCTTCCGTAAAACCTGCCGGCGAGAAAAAGACCGCAAAAGCGACAAAGAAAGCGGACGATACCGCGGAAGAAAAGCCCAAGAAAACCCCGGCAAAGAAACCCGCTGCCAAGAAAGACACCACAGAAAAAGAACCCGCTGCCGACAAGGCGGAATAACCCAAAGCGGGAACGTTAAAAATAGAGAGAATACAGACAATGGAGGTATTCGTATGAGTTTAGTTCCGATGGTCATTGAACAGACCTCGCGCGGCGAGCGCAGTTTTGACATCTATTCGCGCCTTCTCAACGACCGCATCGTTATGCTGGGTGAGGAAGTCAACGAAGTCACGGCAGGTCTCGTGGTCGCGCAGCTGCTGTATCTCGAGGGACAGGATCCCGAAAAAGACATTCAGCTTTATATCAACAGCCCGGGCGGCTCTGTTACCGCAGGTCTTGCGATCTACGATACCATGCAGTTCATCAAATGCGACGTCTCGACGATCTGTATCGGTATGGCGGCCAGCATGGGTGCGTTTTTGCTTGCGGCCGGCACGAAGGGCAAGCGTTTCGCGCTTCCCAACAGCGATATTTTGATCCATCAGCCGATGGGCGGCGCACAGGGTCAGGCCTCGGATATCAAAATCCACGCAGATCATATTCTGCGCACCCGTGAAAACCTGAACCGCATTCTCGCCGAGCGCACCGGTAAACCGATCGAAGTCATTTCCAAAGACACGGATCGTGATAACTTTATGACTGCCGAACAGGCGGTCGAATACGGCCTGATCGACAAGGTATTGACCAAGCGATAAAGGCCGGACGGAGGGAACATGCCAAAATTCGAAGATCCCAAACTTCCGCGCTGCTCATTTTGCAACCGAAGCACACAGGAAGTCGATCGAATCATTGCGGGACCCGGCGTCTATATCTGCAATGAGTGTATTACGCTCTGCCATAATCTCATCAATGGTGAGATCAGCGAGAGCGCAAAAAAACCGACCATCCGCGACGGCGGCGATCCGCTGCCCAAACCGATGGAAATTAAATCATACCTCGACGAATACGTGATTGGGCAGGAGAGCGCAAAACAAACCCTGTCGACCGCGGTGTATAACCACTATAAACGTATCTTTCTGCGCGGCGAAAGCGACATCGAACTGCAAAAGTCCAATATTCTCTTACTTGGACCGACCGGCGTCGGTAAGACCTTTTTGGCTCAGACATTGGCGCGAAAACTCAAAGTCCCGATCGCCATTGCAGACGCCACGACCCTGACCGAAGCCGGTTACGTCGGCGAAGATGTTGAAAATATTCTGCTGCGTCTGATTCAGGCGGCGGATTACGATGTGGAACTTGCCGAAAAAGGCATCATCTATATCGATGAGATTGATAAGATCAGCCGCAAGAGCGAAAACACTTCGATCACCCGAGATGTTTCGGGCGAGGGTGTTCAACAAGCATTGCTGAAGATTCTTGAGGGCACTGTTTCAAACGTACCCCCGACCGGCGGCAGAAAGCATCCTCAGCAGGAATTTATCCAAATTGACACGACCAATATTCTGTTCATCTGCGGCGGCGCGTTTGACGGCATCGAGAAAATCATCGAACGCCGCGTCGGAAGCACTTCAATGGGTTTCAACGCCAACCTGATGAGCAAAAAGAGCGAGGGTTACGACGCGCTTGTGGCACAGGTAATTCCGCAGGATCTGATCAAATACGGGTTAATTCCGGAATTGGTGGGGCGTATCCCGGTTCTCTCCACGCTTGAGGCACTCGACCGCGATGCCTTCATCCGTATTCTCACAGAGCCGAAAAACGCCATCGTCAAGCAGTTTATACAACTGTTCAAGTTGGATAACGTCGAGCTTGAATTTGAACCGGGAGCGTTGGAAGCGATCGCGGAGAAAGCGATTGAGCGCCGCACCGGAGCCCGCGGACTGCGTTCCATCGTCGAAAATGTCCTTGCATCGCCGATGTACGAAGTCCCATCCGATCACACGATCAGCAAAGTGATTGTGACGAAGGCTTGTGTTGAGGGAAAGAATCGCATTAAAGTTGAGCACGACACTTCCCGTACACCACAGGTCATTCGGATTCCCGCCTCGGAGAAAAAACGCAGCACCCGCACAAAACCCACAGATACCGCAATATAAACGAAGATGAAAAATCCCCGCTGTTCGCTGCGGGGATTTTTTGCATGAATCAGTATGGAGGGTGATGATTATAGTGAAAAAGATCGTTTCATTATTGCTTATATTTGTATTGATTTTACCCTCCGTTTTCGGCTGTACGGCAAAACCGACCGCCCTCGATGACGATTACCGCAATTGGTATGAAATCTTTGTCTATTCGTTTTATGATACCAACGAAGACGGTATCGGCGATCTGAACGGAGTGACCGAAAAGCTTGAATATGTTGCAGAGATGGGCTTTAACGGCATCTGGCTGATGCCAATCATGCAGTCGCCCTCCTATCATAAATACGACGTTGCCGATTATTATACCGTCGACAGTCAATACGGAACCAACGAGGACTTCCAATCGTTGATGACAAAGGCGCATGAACTCGGCATTCGGGTGATTATTGATCTGCCGGTCAATCACACGTCGAGTGAAAACCCGTGGTTTACCGCCGCCGCGGATGTCAATTCACCTTATCACGACTGGTATAACTGGAGCGATAAATCCACTGCAGGATACCATAAACTGAGCGATGGCTTGTATTACGAAGGACGGTTCCAGTCCGGCATGCCCGATCTGAATCTCGACAGCAACGAAGTGCGCGCGGAAATCGAAAAGATCATGAACTTCTGGCTGAATGATATGGGGGCAGACGGTTTTCGGCTGGACGCCTGCACAAGCTATTATACCGACGATCAACAAAAGAGCGTCGATTTTCTCAGCTGGCTCAATAATGAAGCAGAAATCTTGAAATCCGGCAGCTTTGTCGTCGGCGAGGTCTGGAGCGTACTTTCCACCATTGAGACCTATTATCAAAGCGGTGTCGATTCGTTGTTCTGCTTCCCGACCGCTAATCTGGACGGCTATCTCGCGGCTGCGGTCAATTCTTCAAAGCCGGAGAAAGCGGCCTCGATTTATTGCGGCGCTTTAACAACGCTGCAGGATACCCTCGGCGACGTCATCATCTCGCCGTTTCTCGATAACCACGATCTCTCCCGAAGCGCGGGCTTTTTGGGAACCGACAAGACTAAGATCAAATTTGCGGCGGGATTGCTTGCGATGATGCCGGGTTCGGTGTTCGTCTATTACGGTGATGAGATCGGCATGAAAGGGACGGGGAACGACCCAAACAAGCGCATCGGAATGTTGTGGACGACCGAAGACGAAACCACGACGCCCCCGCCGGGAACAACCACTGTAAAATATTCTTTTCCCTCGGTGAAAGAGCAGGAAAAAGATAAAAATTCAATTTTGAATTATTATAAAGCGGCAATGCGGCTGCGTGCCGAAATCTCCGAAATCGCCCGCGGTACCGTTGAAATCTTGGAAAGCCCTGTGGACTCGGTCGCGGTTTTAAAAAAGACCTGGAATGGCAGCAGTATTTATATCAGTATAAATTTCTCATCGGAAAGTCAGGCAGTAACCCTTGACGCGGGAATTGCTTCAAAAACCATCGGTCAGCTGTCTGTCGACGGCAAGTCCTCCGCCAAATTCAAAACTTCAGGCACGGAACTCACACTCGCGCCTTATGGAATTCTCGTACTCGGTTGAAACCGGTCATGCGGGCCTTAGGTCTTTTATCTCAAGATTCGCGGTGTCATACGCCACTTTCGCATGATTTTTACGCAAAATTTTTGTCTCAATATGATTTCCGGTCACGGGATCGACTTTGACGCGTAAAATCTCACCATTGCGGTAAACGCCGTCAGGCTCTTTGGAAAAAAACTCATTTTGACTCTTGATGTGATAGACATAGGGTTGATTTCGGTCGGCTTTGATTTCCCCGCACAGATATTCATCAGTCGTATAAATTATCAATTGATAAGTGATGTCGGTTTCATTTTTGACCTGATAATCGAGATAATTATAAAGGATAGAAGTTCCGGTTCCGAACGGCACCTGTCGGTTAAAATCGGGAAACAAATCGAACCGGTCATGGTGGTGCAATTCGGTGACGGTCAAATCGGTGTGCAAAACCATCCAGTGAATGAGATTGGTCAGCTGGCACATCCCGCCTCCGATACCTTTGGTGGCACGCCCGGCTGTGATCGTCAGCCCTTCTTTATATCCGCGTTTTGCCGAGGCGCTTCCGACCAGAAGCCAAAATGAAAAGGTCTGTCCGGGCTTGATTAAAATTCCGCTCAGTTTCGGTGCGGCGAGAGATAAATTGACCGCCTTGTTCTCCTGCAATTGCATATCCACATTTCCGAGCCGCCGCCGAATTAATGAATTATGTTTATAAACAGAAACGGGAAGCGGGGAATCGGAGCGTTGATGTGCGAATTTTTTAAACGACAAAATGTTCTTCAGATGCCGAAATCCTCTGCATCGAAGAACTGAAAGTCGGTATGTAAAAGGTGAAATTTGGCAAAATAATTTCCTGTTCGTACTAGTCACTCCAAAGTATTTAATGGGCGCTCATCAAATGATTGTGCAAGTTTTTAATATTTAAAGATTAAACACAAAAGTAAAAACAAACGCGGCGATGCCGACCAGAGACCCCAAAAGACTCTTGCTGCTTTTCGATTTCTTATCCATCAAATAATACAAAGCAAATCCGACACTGATCACAAAAGGAATCGCAAGCCCCACGAGTTTCGGTAGGGTCGTTCCGGCGGAACCGGACACTGTGATCTGCATCACCAGTGTATCGGGCAGAATCAAAAAGCCCACGATAACAAATGCCAGCGAAATGATGATAACCGCGATTGCAAAAATCTGCTTGCCCGTTATTTTCATGATGGAACCGCCTTTCCTTTATACGTTTTTGCCTTTATGCAAGTCCGAAAAATGAAAACGCGTTGTTAAAAGAGACGTCCTGCACTATTTTCCCGATGTATTCAATATCATCCGGAATCAGACCCTTTTCCATTTGTTCGCCGAGCATGCCGCATAAGATCCGTCTGAAATATTCATGGCGGGTGTAGGAGAGCAGGGAACGGGAATCGGTCAGCATGCCGATGAAACGGGGCAGTAAATAAAGCCCCGAGAGTGTTTTCAGCTGTTCGCGGTTGCCCTCGAGCGTATCGAGGAACCACCACGCCGCGCCGTATTGCACTTTCCCTGGTATGCCGTCGCCGCAGAAAGTTGCCGCGAGTGTTGCCAGTGCCTGCGTGTCTTTGGCGTTGAGATTATAAAGAATTGTCTTCGGCAGATGTCCTGCTTTTTGCAGTGCATCCAGATAAGTCGCCAGCGGGCGGATGTAGTTACAATCATCCACCGTGTCAAATCCCGTATTTGCTCCGAGGCGCGCCATCATGGTTGTGCTCACATTTCTCAGTGCGCCGATATGCAGCTGCATGACCCAGTTCTTTTTATGATACAACTCTCCAAGGAACAGATATAATTCTGAACGAAATTGCATGATCTGTTCAGCCGTCAATTTGCCGCCGGATAATGCGGTTTTAAATGCGCCGTCTGCTCCATTCGGGTCAAAATCGGGGATTTCCAGGGAAATATCACTGGCCCTACAGCCGTTTGAATCAAAGAAATCGGCGCGTTTTGCAAGCGCAACGCAGAGGTCTGTAAAGCTATTAATATTTACACAGGAAGCATCGGAAAGCGTTTCAATATATTCAATATAATCAGGTTTGTCGATCTGAACGGCACGGTCCGGTCGGAAGGTCGGAAGGACCTTTGTTGCAAAATCAGAGGCGGACAGTTCGATATGATAACGCAGATCGTCGGCGGGATCGTCGGTGGTGCAGATGGCGGTTACGTTCGAAAGGCTGACGATATTCCGGGGGAGCAGTTCGGGTGTGCTTAACCGTTCATTGCATTCCCGATAGACAAGCTCGCAGTTTGAAACCGTGAGTGGGTAATCAATATCGAAATAGCGGGACAGTTCCAGATGTGTCCAGTGGTACAGCGGGTTGCCGATCGCATGCTGGATTGTATCTGCCCATGCATGAAATTTTGTAAAGTCATCCGCCTTGCCGGTAATCATAGCTTCATCGACGCCGTTGATACGCATGGCACGCCATTTATAGTGATCGCCGCCAAGCCAGAGACGGGTGATGTTTTCATAGGGTTTGTTCTCCGCCAATTCTTTGGCTTCAATGTGACAATGAAAGTCGAAAATGGGCATTGCCGCAGCATAACAGTGGTATAAATCCTGCGCCTGCGGCGAAGATAAAAGAAAATTGTTGTTAAGAAATTCCATAATATTTCCTCCAACCATGGACATAATACGCCTGAGGTGATGACGATGCCGTCAAAAAAGACAAAATCAAAACAAACTCAAATGCAAAAAAATCAAAAGAATGATACGCAGGGATCTACCGGGAAGTCGGCAAAACAAAATGACAGACCGACTCAGGGAACTGACGAGTCTTAGGAATCCAAAATGATCGTCACGGGGCCGTCGTTTTCGATACCGACGTTCATGTCAGCGCCGAAGACGCCGGTCTGTACATTTTTTACGCCGTTCTCGCGTAGTTTATGAACAAATTGCTCATAGAGCGGTTCGGCAATTTCGGGACGTGCGGCTGCGATAAAAGACGGACGGTTCCCGTGCGAAGCATCAGCGCAAAGCGTAAAGTTGGAAACAACGATAATCGAACCGCCGATATCCTGCACTGACAAATTCATTTTATCGTCACTGTCGCAAAAAATTCGCATTGCGGCGATTTTTTTTGCCAAGAAGTCCGCATCGGATGATGTATCGCCGTCCGCAACTCCCAATAACACCAGCAGACCGCAATCGATTTTGGCGGCGGTTTTTTCTTCTATTTTAACATTTGCGCTGCTGACGCGCTGGATGATTGCCCGCATAATTACTTTTTAACAGCCGCTAAAAGTTGCTCGACGCGGTCTGTTCGTTCCCAGCGGACATCAAGATCAGTTCTGCCGAAGTGACCGTAAGAGGCGAGCTGCTTATAAATCGGTTTACGCAGATCAAGCTGCTCGATGATCGCAGCGGGCCGGAAATCAAATACGTTTTCGACAGCTTTAGCGATCACGTCGTCACTGTATTTTCCTGTGCCAAAGCAATCGACTGCAATCGACACGGGGTTAGCGATGCCGATGGCGTAGGCAATTTGAATCTCACAACGTTTGGCAAGACCTGCCGCAACAATGTTTTTAGCAGCCCAACGAGTGGCATATGCAGCGGAACGGTCGACTTTTGTCGGGTCCTTACCTGAGAAGGAACCACCGCCGTGGCGGGCATATCCGCCGTAGGTGTCGACGATGAGTTTTCTGCCGGTCAGACCGCTGTCCCCATGCGGACCGCCGATAACGAATCGTCCGGTCGGGTTAATTAAAAATTTCGTATTGTCATCCAAAAGATTGGCGGGGATGGTCTCTTTGATTACGTCGCGGATGATGTCTGCGCGAAGTTGTTCAAGCGAGACTTCTTCCGCATGCTGTGCCGAGACGACCACGGTGTCAATACGAATCGGTTTTCCATCCTCAAATTCGACTGTGACCTGTGTTTTTCCATCCGGTCTGAGATAGGGAAGAATTCCGTTCTTGCGTACAAAAGTAAGCCGTTTCGCAAGCTTGTGAGCCAGCATAATTGAAAGCGGCATCAGTTCCTCGGTCTCGTCGCAGGCATAGCCGAACATCATGCCCTGATCTCCTGCTCCGATCTCAACGCCGCGGCTGACGCCGAGTGCGATATCGGGGCTTTGCTCATCGATGGTGCTTAAAACAGCACAAGTGGTGCCGTCAAAACCGTATTTGGCACGGTCATAACCGATTTCGACTACGGTCTCACGGGCAATTTTGGGAATGTCCGCATAACAATCGGTAGAAATCTCGCCCATGATAAACAGTACGCCTGTGGTGCAGCAAGTCTCACAAGCGACTCTTGCGCCGGGATCAAGCGCGATGATTGCATCGAGCACGGAATCGGAAATTTTATCGCATATTTTATCGGGATGTCCTTCAGTGACTGATTCAGATGTAAAAAACGTTCTTGCCATATATATACCTCCCGCCTAACGGCATTGTAATATTATAACACATTTAGGGCTTTCGTCAAGATATTATAAAAGCATCGAAAGTTCCGCCAAATCCTGTACAACGATGTCCGGTTTAAATTCGGAAGCTTTTAAATCCGCCACATTCGTTTCGCCTGAAAGCACGAGAATTGAGGTCACATCGGTACCGCAGGCAATTGCAATATCGGTATAAAGACGGTCGCCGACCACAGCCAGTTCTGACGGTTTGCAGTCCATACGTCTCAGCATATATTCCAGCGCGTGATGCGACGGCTTTCCGAAAAATTCGGGAACAACGCCGGTGGAAGCCGTAATCAGCCGCGCCATGGAACCACAGTCGGGGATAAATCCGTTTTCGACCGGGCAGTTGAAGTCCGGATTGACTGCCAAAAACGGTTTTCCGGCACGGATCAGATCGCACCCGACCACCAGTTTGTGATAAACCAGTTCGGTGTCAAATCCCAATACGACCAAATCGGCGTCCTCGGTCAACTTGATCCCCGCGTGGATAAAATCATTTTTCAATAATTCTGTGCCGATCACATAGACGCTTTTTCCGGGGTATTCGCGCTGGATATATTCGATAATGACCTCATTGGAAATCAACATCTTGTCGGGCGTTATATCAATCCCCATCTTGTGCAGTTTTTCAATGTAAGCGGCGGCGTTTTTGGAAGAGTTGTTTGTAAAGAAAACAAAGTCGCGGTTGGTTTCTTTGACATTATTCAAAAAAGCTGGAGTAAAGTCAAACAGCTTGTCACCCAAATAGATTGTGCCGTCCATATCTAACACAAAATATTTGATTTTTTTTAAGTCTTTCATATCAATATTCCTCCTCGAAAAAGCGTTTTGTACGCTCTGCGGCCTGTTTGCTCATGCCTTTAACTGCTGTAAGATCTTCAATGCTTGCCGCCGCGATGGCCTCTATGGTCTTGAATTTATCCATCAGTGCAGTAATGCGCTTTTCGCCTACGCCGGGGATATTGGCGAGCACCGATGCGGTAGTACGGCGAGAACGGCGTTTGCGGTGACAGGTGATGACATAGCGGTGAACTTCCTCTTGAATCGTGCTGACCAGTGTAAAAGCGCCCCGGGCGGATTTGATCTCGATCTCGTTCCCGTGTTCGTCGACGAGTGCGCGGGTGGTGTGGCGGCTGTCTTTGACCATACCGAGCACGGGGATGTCGTCCAACTCAAGTTCCGCAAGTGCATCTTTGACCGCGCCGACTTGTCCCTGACCACCGTCTGCTAAGATCAGATCCGGCTTTGCAGAGAAAGCGGGATCGTTGGCAGGATGATTAATATATCGCGTGTATCTGCGTTTCACGGCCTCCCGAAGCGAGGCATAGTCATCCTGTCCGGTAAAACTCTTGATTAAAAACTGCCGGTAGTGGGATTTTTGCGGCTTACCGTCTATAAATACCACCATTCCCGCAATGTTGTCTGCGCCCGCAGTGTTGGAAATATCATAGGATTCGATGTAGCACAGCGTTTCAATACCGACCAGCTTTGAGAGTTCGCTTAACATTCCGCTCTCACGTTGTTTTCCGGTAATCTGCGTCAGCTGTTCAAAGGCGTTGTTGGCGGCCATCTGAATCAGCCGAACGCCTTCGCCTTTCTGCGGAACAGTGATCGCCACTTTTGAACCGCGTTTTTGAGAAAACAGTTCTTCCAGCAGGTGTTTGTCTTCACAGTCGCCGTCGATAAAGATCTTTTTGGGAATTTCCTGCTTGTTGGCGTAATACCCGAGTAAAAAGTCGGCGCGCAGTTGAGAAGCCTGTGTATTTTCCGAAGCGGTGTCATCGATAAAAAAGTTTTCTTTATTGGAAATTCGGCTCTTTCGAATCGACAATACGGCGAAACAACATTGGGTGCTGCCGCGTGTCAGTCCGAAAACGTCCGCCTCGGCGGTGGTCGTATCAATCACGCTCTGGGTTTTTCGGATATTTTTAATTGCATTCAAACGGTCGCGCAAAGTGGCTGCTTTTTCAAAGTCAAGCGTCTCCGAGGCCTGTTCCATCTCTTTGGTCAGATTTTTCACGATGTCCCGATCACCATCGCGCAGAAACTTTTTTACCTCTGAAATGATTTCGGCGTGGCGTTCGGGAGAAGCGTTCCCGCGTTTGCACGGTCCGTAGCATTGTTTAATGAAATAATTCAAACAAGGCCTTCCGGTGTCTTTTTCGCCGAATACGCGGTTGCAGGTCGGCAGTCCGAAAATTGCGATGGCCTGATCGACCATCAGATGTACGGTATAGCTAGACGGGAACGGCCCGATGTATTCGCTGCCGTCGTCCTCCTGTCGGTGAACGGCAAGGATTTTAGACCAGGGCGGGGGCGTAATCTTGATAAAACTGACGCCTTTGTCGTCCTTGAGCAGGATGTTATATTTCGGGCGGTATTGCTTGATCAGATTCAACTCCAGCAGAAGCGCTTCGAATTCGCTGGTGGTGACGATGTAGTCGAAATCGTCGATGTTGGAAACCAGTTTGATAGTCTTGGATGTCAGATTCCCGAAGCTGTGAAAATATTGATTGACCCGGTTTTTTAACAATTTTGCCTTGCCGATATAGATGATGTTCTTGCTTGAATTTTTCATGATATACACGCCCGGCTGCAGCGGCAGACGAGCGGCTTTGTCCCGCAGTGCGGGAATATTCTCATTCAGGTCAAGAAAAGGATCGATCATGTTTTACTTTTCGGCTGTCAGGTGGTACTCACCACTCGGCAGCGTTACTGCATATTCGGAATCGGCGGTTTTTGTCGTAAAGTTAATCAGCTTGCCGTTTTCGGACAGCTTTCCGATATAGGAGGCGGGCAGATAAAGCGTCGCTTCGCAGCAGACCGGGACGTTGATATCAAGCGTCTGTTTGCCGTCTTTGTTTGTCCAGCGGCAGGTGACCTTGCCGTACATGCTCTCGTATTCGGCGTTTGCGAATTCTAGTCCGCAGTCGATCGCGGGACGCAGAATCGTATGGCTGAATCCCGGTCTGGTCTCGTCCGGCGAGATACCGCCGACGTATTTATACATAAATGCCGAAAGATCGCTGAACATGTGGTGGTTGTGGGAACCGCCGCCGTTCCAGCATTCCCAGAGCGTGGTTGCGCCGAGATCAATCCACTGCTGACAGCCGGGGAAGGTGCGCTGCGCCAACATCTTGAAGCCGAGATTACCTTCACCCATCGCGCCGAGGGTATGCATCACATATTTACAGCCGAGCAGTCCGAAATCGACGTGGTCGTCGTCGCGGTGTATTTGTTCAACCAGTTTGGCTAATAACACGGGGCGATCTTCAGGTTCAGCGATTTCTTGGAACAGCATTGCAGCAGTTGAGGTTTGACAGTCGCCGGCTACCGTGTGTGTGGCTTCATCATAAAACTTCTTTCGGAATGCCGCCTTGATCTTACCGGCCAGTTCGGTGTAGTATTTTTCATCTTCGGGTTTACCGAGCAGTTTTGCCATCTTGGAGAGTTTCAGCGCGGCGTCATAGAAACATCCGGTATCTGAGACGGCGGTAGGACATTTGAACGAGGACATATTAATTGAAATCGCCGGGCCCTCGAACGGCGCGCACCAGTCGCCGAGACCGTAGTGTACGGTATAATCGTCGCTCATGCTTTCCATATAAGAGCAGTGCCGTTTGATGGCTTCATAATTCTTTTCAAGGATATGGCGGTCGTTGTTGTACGTATAAATCGTCCAAGGGATATCGGTCAGACCCATTGACCAGTCGGGGCCGTTCATGCTGTTATATCCCCATCCGGTAGACGGCACGACGCAGGGGATTTGTCCCGCAGGCCGCTGAGAGGTGCGCATGTCATCAAGCCATTTGGAATAAAACGCCTGCGCGCCGAAGTTGATCAGAATTTGTTCGGAAGAAGCCGCGCCGTCGCCCGTCCAGCCGTTTTTCTCGCGGTGCGGGCAGTCGGTCGGGATTGATTCACAGTTTGAGAGCGTCGACCACCGGCAAAGATGCTGAACCCGGTTCAACAGTTCGTCGGAGCAGTCGAAATGCCCGGTTTCGTTGAATGAGGTGTACATGGTCAATCCGACTACATCATCGAGTTTGGGTTCGTAATCGATACCGGAGATTTCGACGTATTGGAAACCGTGGTAGACGAAAATCGCCTGCCAGACTTCCTCGTTGTCGCTTTTCTTGATATATTTATCGGTTTGGAAACCATGGCTTCTGATGAATCCGCCGATGGCGGCCAGATTGATGGTTCTGTCCGGGTTGAGGATATCGGTGTATTTCATCGTAATCTCGGTGCCTGCGGGGCCGCGCAGTTTGAAGCGGGCGACACCGGCCTGATTCTGGCCGATATCGAACACCCAGCCGGTCTCGGTTTTCCAAAGCTTAACGGCAGGGAATTCGTGATGGATTTTAATGGGCTGAAGATTCATGCCGATCAGCTGTCCGCCGGGTCCGCGGATGATCTTGGAATTCTGCCAAGCCCCGTCATCATATCCGATCTCGGTCCAGTTACCGAGTTCTTTTCGGGCGTCGTAATGCTCGCCGTTACGGATACCGTTGAAATAAATTGGACCGTCGCTGGATTTCCAGTCAGTGCGCGAACAGATCGTTTCAGCCGTTCCGTCTTCATAAGTGACGTGCAGTTCTGCGATCATCTTCGGAAAGTGCCGCCAGGTGGCCTGTTTGGTGTTCCAAGGGTCGTCCGCGAAGCAGTTGTACCAGCCGTTGCCTAAAATCACACCGATGGCGTTCTCTTTCGAGAGCATGTCCTTGACATCGTAGGTGTTGTACATCACCGTCTCGTCAAAGCGGGTGAACGGCGTGGAAAGCACGTCGTCCCCGACTTTTTTACCGTTCAGATGCGCCTCGAAGTAACCGAGTCCGCAGATCAACAAAAACGCTTCTTTAACGGGCTTGGCAAGTTTGAATTCATGGCGCAGATAAGCGGCTTTGAGTGCGGAATTTTCGCGGTCAGCCGCTTTTTCACCCTTTCCCATAAAATCAGCGGTAATCCAGTTGGCATCCCACGCAGTGCCGAGTTTTCCGGTTACGAAGAACGTGGATTCGCTTGTGACGGTCTCGCTGTTTTCTTTTGTGACAGTCACGTTCCAAAAACAACGATGTACGGGCGGAAGCTTTTTACCCTGATATTCTATATGCAGTGTGTCATCCGTAACAATTTCGCCGCTGTCCCAGAGATTTCCGATGCCTTTTTGTAAAAGTGCGGCTTCGGAAGCAACCCGAATGCGGCAGGACTTTTGAACCGCACCGCGGCAGTCGGCGGCGAGTTTATAAGAAAATCTCGGGGTCTCGTCCAGCCCGAGCGGATTCTTGAGATAGTTGATCGTCAGATCATAAACTTTTGTGATACCCATAATAAAGATGTCCCTTTCAGAAAGTGATAAGTTTATTTTAACCGTTAATTTGTCCGGGGTCAATACCGCTTGACAGGTTTTATGGAAGAATATATAATGCAACTGAACATCCGTCTTTTGCCAACGCAACGAATTGGAGTGCCTTTTTTGACTTCATTATTGATTTTTATTGAGAGAGTTATTTGACTGATAAATACGGCGTTGTTAGGTGCATAGATTTTATAAATTTATTTAAAGTTAAAATATATAAATATTTTGCTTGGGGGTTTTGAATTGTATAAATCAGCCGTTGGAATTTTTCTTTCAAATATTTTTATGACTTGGCTGGTATTATTAAATAATGAAGGTCCGGGTTGGGAAGTGCCAGTGGACACAATGGGAAAAATAGTGCTAGCTTCTATTTTAATTATCTTAGGATATGTTTTTGCATTTATTACATTATTTATTAATCTAAAACATATAAAAATAAATTTTCCGGCATTTAATTTATTCTATTTCATTAACTTATCTTTATCATTAGCATTCTTTGTTTTTCTTACTATTAAAGAAGCATATTTAGGTCAGTTTTGGATACAAGATTTTAACAACATTATTTTCATTATTGTTACGTTAGTTATAAATATATTTTTAATAACAATTATTACTTTATCAAGATATAAGACACACACCACCACAACAAAACGACAAAAGATAATAATTTTGTAGATAAGGCTTTTTCTTAAAAAACGAAAATAGAAGAAATATTCAATATAAAGGAGTTTATTATGAATTACACCATCCAAAACGCAAATCTTAAAGTCGAAATTTCCTCGCTGGGCGCAGAGCTTCAGTCTATCAAAACCGCGGACGGTGCCGAATATCTCTATGACGGTTCCGGCCCGTGGAACGAACGCGCACCGATTCTGTTTCCGGTTGTCGGCCGTCTCAGAAACAACGAATATACCTATCGCGGAAAGACCTATACGATGGACATCCACGGATTCGCCCGCAAAAAAGAATTTACAGCAAAACAAGAAAGCGACACGAAAGTCATTTTCACGCTCTGCAATGATGAGGATACTTTGACAAATTATCCGTTCAAGTTTCGGTTTGACATCACATACGAACTGGAAGGTGGTACGCTTTCGGTCAAATTTGACGTGAAAAACACCGGAAAAGAGGAGATGTATTTCTCGGTGGGCGCCCACGAAGCCTACTGCTGTCCGCTTACAGATGATGAAAAATTTGAAGATTATCAAATTATCTTTGAGAAAAAAGAAACGGCAAACAGGCGGCTGGTTGAAAAGCAGCTGTTTACCGGCGACAGCAAGCCGATTTTAGTGAATTCCGAGGCGCTGCCTTTGAATTATGACGATTATGCGGTGGATGCAATCTTCATGTCTGATCACACGTCCAGAAAGGCCACGCTGATCGGAACGAAGAGCAAAAAGGGCGTCGAAGTCTGTTTCCCGGGCTTTCCGATGCTCGGAATATGGACAAAGCCAAAGGCTTATGCCAAATATATCTGTATCGAGCCGTGGTACGGCATCGGAGATTCGGTCAATCACAACGGCGATTTGACCGCCAAAGAGGGCATCATTAGCATGGAAGCAGGGAAGACTTTCACGCTTACACATACCATCCGTCCGTTTTAAACGAAGTGCCACTCTGAGGATATAAAGGTGTCATTCTGAGCACAGCAAACAATCTCGGACAAAAATAAAAAAAGCAAAAATCCCGCGGTTAATGGTAACCGCGGGATTTTTATTCGGACTAATTATTGATTCAATGACCCGACATCCGGCAGGGAATTAAAGCCCTTCTGGAGTTCTTCGTCGGACGGAATATAATCGACCATATTGCCTTTACGGAATTCGCTGTAGGCGTTCAGATCGAAATATCCGGTGCCGGACAGGTTGAAGACGATGGTCTTGGCTTCTCCGGTCTTTTTGCATTCAAGCGCTTCGTCGATGGCTGCGCGAATCGCATGGGAGGATTCCGGTGCCGGGAGAATCGTCTCAACCTTAGCAAAAAGCGTGGCCGCTTCAAAGACCTTGGTCTGGGTGACGGAGCGGGCCTCGTCGATGATACCGTCGTGATAGAGCTGGCTGATGATCGGGGACATGCCGTGATAACGCAAACCGCCGGCGTGGATGGACGAGGGGACAAAGCCGCTGCCGAGGGTATACATCTTTGCAAGGGGGGTGATCTTGCCGGTATCGCAGAAGTCATAAGCAAATTTACCACGGGTCAGCGAGGGGCAGGAAGCTGGTTCGACCGCAATAATTTTGTAATTCGTTCCTTTTTGAATCTTTTCGCCCGCAAACGGTGCAATAAAACCGCCGAGGTTGGAACCGCCGCCGGTACAGCCGATCAAAACGTCCGGTTTGATGTCGTATTTATCGAGTGCGATTTTGGTCTCGAGACCGATGACCGACTGGTGCAGAAGAACCTGGTCGAGCACCGAACCGAGGACATAACGCATATTATCGCCGGTCACGGCTTTTTCAATCGCTTCGGAAATCGCCATGCCCAGAGACCCGGTGGTGTTGGGATCATCGGCCAGCATCTTTTTGCCGATTTCGGTGGTGGTACTGGGGCTGGGATAAAGAGAAGCGCCATAAGTTTCGATAACAGCTTTGCGGAACGGTTTCTGTTCACTGCTGCATTTGACCATATATACGGTCAACGGCATTTTAAAGTATGCGCAGGCCATCGAAAGAGCAGTGCCCCACTGACCGGCGCCGGTCTCAGTGGTCAGGCCTTTAACGCCCTGTGCTTTCGCATAATAGACCTGTGCGGCGGCAGAGTTCAACTTGTGGCTTCCGGAGGTATTGTTGCCCTCAAATTTATAAAAGATTTTTGCCGGTGTGCCGAGTTCTTTTTCGAGGTTATAAGCCCGAATCAGCGGAGACGGACGATAAAGCTTATAATACTCATAGATCTCTTCGGGCAATTCGATGAAACGGTCGGTCGTGTTCAGTTCCTGTTTAGCCAGTTCTTCGCAGAAAATCGGCGAAAGCTGGGCAGGATCGGTGATGGGTTCAAGCGTTGCGGGATTGCGCAGAGGTGCATGTTGGGTTTTCATGTCTGCACGAAGGTTATACCATGCCTTGGGCAGTTCATTCTCACTCAGATAAATTTTGTTCGGGGTTTCAGACATTTCAATTTCCTCCTAAAATGATTTTTGAACCGCCCTGTGATTGTCATTTGATACAGGAAGAAATCAATTTGAAAACAATAAAAAAGACCTCTATCCCGTACTATGGGACAAAAGCCATGCTTCTGCGGTGCCACCCAATTTGACATTGTAACAATGTCCGCCTCTTTGATATGCAATCACATATCTTTGCAATAACGCTGCATCGCGTCAGCGCCTACTTTTTGCATTTCGGGCTGCCCTCGCAAGTCCATTCACTCGTGTGCCTCATGTCGTTTCGCATCAACCAACGACTCTCTGAATTTCGGCAACAGCGGCTACTTCTCTCGCTCAACGGTTTCGCGGCTGTTCAATTGCGATAATTGTAACATCGCAAAAAGAAAAAGTCAACACTTTTAAAAAAATTATTGCACTATGCGGTTATTAACGCTATAATGAGCTGAAATTCTTAAAAAATCCCCCTTGAAAGGAAAATAAAATGTTTACAGAATCAAAAACGAGGCAGCCCCTGACGGCAATCATCATCGGCGCGGGACATCGGTCTCTCACTTATGCGTCATATGCGCAGGAAGCTCCCGAAAAATTGAAAATAGTCGGTGTGGCTGATCCGAATCCTCTGCGCCGCGCACAGGTTCAAAAACTCTATAATCTGCCTAACGAAGCGCTTTTCGAATCGGCGGAAGCCCTTGCCACCGTGCCGCGTTTTGCCGATGCCGTGATCAACGGTACAATGGATCAACAGCATGTCGCCACTTCACTCCCGCTGTTAAGAGCAGGTTATCATATGCTGCTCGAAAAACCCTTTGCGATCGACGAGGCAGAGATGTGGAAATTGGTTCAAGCCGCACAGGAAAACAAGCGCCTTGTGATGATCTGTCATGTATTGCGCTATGCGCCGTTTTATG